>JASBUY010000009.1 GCA_030147645.1 Aquabacter sp.
CATCACCGAGGGCGACAAGGGCGGCGGCGCGGCGCGCGCGGCGCTCGATCTGGTGCGCCTCAAGCGGCGGGTGATGCCATGAGCGAGGCCGAGAAGACCGACGCCGGCAAGATCGACGTGCCGAAGCCCATGAAGAAGAGCGCGGCCCGCCTCGCGGCGGTGCAGGCGCTTTATCAGATGGACGTGGCCGGCACGGCGCTGAACGAGATTTTCGCCCAGTTTGAAAGCCACTGGCTCGGCCAGGAGGTGGAGGGCACGCAATATCCCGAGGCCGACCGCCGCCTGTTCCGCGACGTGGTGGAAGGCGTGCTGCGCGAGCAGCGCGAGATCGATCCAAAGGTGGACGAGGCCCTCTCCCAGGGCTGGCCGCTGCGGCGGGTGGAAGCGGTGCTGCGCGCGTGCCTGCGGGCCGGCGCCTATGAATTGATGAGCCGCCCGGACGTGCCCGCCCGCGTGGTGATCGCCGAATATGTGAATGTGGCCGGCGCCTTCCTCGACCGCGACGAGACCGGCATGGTCAATGCCGTGCTCGACAGCCTCGCCCGCGCCGCGCGGGCCGAGGAGTTCAATCGGCCGGGAGCCGCCTGACATGGAGGGTGGGCGCTCGGGCGAGGATGGCTTCATCGCCCGCTTCCTGCGCCCGCTCGCCACCCATCCCGGTGCGCTGAAGTTTTTGGACGATGCGGCGCTGCTGACCCCGCCCGAGGGGCACCAATTGGTGCTCACCAAGGACGCGCTGGTGGCGGGCGTCCATTTCTTTGCCGACGATCCGCCCGACACCATCGCCCGCAAGGCGCTGGGTGTGAATCTCTCCGACCTCGCGGCCAAGGGCGCCCGCCCGCTCGGCGCGCTGCTGGCGCTGGCCTTGCCGGACGCTTTTTCCGAAGCCTGGATGGCCGACTTCGCGGCGGGGCTTGAGGCCGCGACGCGGGAGGCGCAGTGCCCGCTGCTCGGCGGCGACACGGTGCGCACGCCCGGGCCGCTCATGGTCTCCCTCACCGCGCTCGGCGCCGTGCCGGCGGGCGGTTTCGTGTCCCGCACCGGCGCGAAGCCGGGGGAGGCGATCCTGGTCTCCGGGACGATCGGCGATGCGGCGCTGGGGCTTCAGATGCGGCTCGACCCGGAGCGCGCCGGCTTCGCGCCGCTTGTGGCTGCCCAGCGGGCGCATCTGCGCACGCGCTATCTCGTCCCCGAGCCGCGCCTTGTCCTTGCCCCGCTCCTCCACGGGCGCGCCAGCGCGGCCATGGACATATCGGACGGGCTCGCGGGCGATGTCGCGAAAATGCTGGCGGCGTCGGGATGCGGCGGCGTGATCCGGGCCGACGCGGTGCCGCTGTCGGGGGCCGCCCATGCGGTGGTGGCGGCAGAGGCGGGCCTGCTGCGCACCGTCCTGACCGGCGGAGATGATTACGAGATCGCCTGCACGGTGCCGCTGCCCCTGGTCGATGATCTGATCGCGCAGGCCGCTGCGCAGGGCCTCGCCCTTACCCAGATCGGCCTGACCCTGGCCGAGCCGGGCCTTGCCGTGATCGACGCATCCGGCGCGCCGCTTGATCTCGGTAGCGGCAGCTACAGCCACTTCTGAGCGGCACACCCCTCTCCAAAGAAAAACCCCGCCCGGTTGCCCGAGCGGGGTTCATTCTGGCCGAAGCCTGGATCAGATCGTCTGATCACCAGGCCGGACGGCAGTGCAGGCCGCCATACGGGCCGCGCCAGCAATAGCCGCCGCCCCAATAGGGCCCGGGGCCGTACCACCAATCGATGAAGAGGCTGGCATTGGTGCCGCTCTTCGGCGCGTCCTGGCTCAGCGTCTTGTACTCATAGGTCAGCGTATCGCCATTGAGCACCGGGTTGGTCAGCTCGACCACCGCAGTCGTGGCCTTGCCATCGACGGTCACGGCGAGCGTGGCGTTGGGCGGGTCCTTCTGGAAGTCGCTCTTGCCACCGTTCCAGAACTTCACGAAAGCGGGGGTCGGCGCATCGCCGGTCATCCGCTCGGGACGGTCCGTGAACATGAGGGTCTGGGGCGCAATGCCCTTCAGCGTGATGGTCTTGTCGTCGACGGTCACGGAATCAGCCACCTGAACGAACAGCCAGTTCGCCGGCTTCATCTCTTCCGACCCTGCGGGCTTGGCGGGCGTCTGCGCGTTGGCAATGCCGACGGCGCCGACAAGGGCGATCAGCGCGCCATAGATCAAGGATTTCATGGCTCTTTCTCCGCGCGGGGGTTTCGTTCCTCACCGCGGGACGGACCATACCACCGCCGCCAGCCAATGCCACCCCGAACAGCCTTTTTGAA
>JASBUY010000037.1 GCA_030147645.1 Aquabacter sp.
CAAGGGTGACCTTGGAGACAGCAGCGGTGAGCTGCTTGATGGCCGGCTCGCAGGTGGCGAGCGTCATCTCGATGGCCTTGAGGATGCCCGCGGGTTCCGTGGAACTCTCACCGAAATTGATCGCGGCCTGACACCCATCTCGCAGTGCCGTATCGAACTGGGTCTGGAGGGTGCGGATCTCCTGCGCGTGGGAGGGCGCCTGCTTTTCCGCCAGCGCGATCTGCTTGGCAAAGCCGGTAGATGCTTCCGTGCGGTCCGTGCGGGCGCGTTGCAGCGTGGCATCATTATTGGCGGACGCGGTCAAATAGATGGCCGCAAGTTCTTCATACACGCGGCGGTTGGCGCGGGCTAAGGATGTCTGTGCTTTCGCCTCGCCATCAAGAAGCGCGGAATAGGTGGTATCGATCAGGACCATCTTGTTGCTTGTGAATAACGCGCCGCCGAGGCTAACCAGACCAAGGGCCACCAGCAGGCAGCCGACTTTCCAACTCAAAGACAAATTCTGATACGACATCGAAACCCCCGTACAGGACGCAGGCGCTCCCCCGCGCCTGACCGTCGGCCGGCATGCAATCGCAGCAATCTGTCATGAAGCTTGTGGATCTGGTGTGCGGTGCAAGTAGAACGAGTCATTTTTGAGATTAAATCTTAGATTGTTCTGTCTTATTTCCCTCAATATTCGATTGTAACAAACTGTCTGCATCGCTTTTTAAAGAAAAATACGATCTTATTTTATAAGAAATAATCTTATTTCAAATGCTGTGTACTGATCATAAGAAACATAAAGGGTGCGTCGCACCTTGGGTTATGCCCGGGAGTGGGGCGCCTTAGACATAAAAGTATTGAGTGATTTTATATTTCAAGGCGCTGGCAGTCTTTTGGATGCAGAAAATGCCGTGAAATATTAAAGCAAAGCTCACGCATGGGGAGCGCGTGAAGCCACGGCGTGGCATCCGTCTGCATAACGGGCGACTTCGCCATGCACTGAGTGCGGGTCTGCTCGCCAGGACGGGATCAGGTGAGGCCTATCCCGCGCGGCGATGCCAAGAGGGCCACTGCCGCGCGGGCCGGCGATTCACGCCCCCTTCGCCAGTTCCCGGAGCTTGAACTTCTGGATCTTGCCGGTGGAGGTCTTGGGGATTTCCTCGAACACGAAATGGCGCGGGCATTTGTAGTGGGCGAGGTGCGCCCGGCAATGGGCCATCAGGTCCTCCACCGTGACGCTGGCGCCGTCCTTGAGTTCGATGAAGGCCAGCGGCGTCTCGCCCCATTTCTCGTCCGGCCGGGCCACCACGGCGGCGGCGGCGACGGCGGGGTGCTTGTAGAGGGCGTCCTCCACCTCAATGGAGGAGATATTCTCGCCACCGGAAATGATGATGTCCTTGGAGCGGTCCTTCAACTGCACATAGCCGTCGGGATGCTTCACGCCGAGATCGCCGGAATGGAACCAGCCGCCGGCGAAGGCCGCTTCCGTCGCCTTGGGATTCTTCAGATACCCCTTCATCACCACATTGCCGCGGAACATCACCTCGCCCAGCGTCTCGCCGTCGGCGGGCACCGGCTGCAGGGTGTCGGGGTCGAGCACGTCGAGGGCTTCCAGCGCGCCGTAGCGCACGCCCTGGCGCGACTTCTTCTGCGCGCGCTCCTCGGCGGGCAGGCTTTCCCATTCGGCGTGCCATTCATTGACGACGGCCGGGCCGTAGACCTCGGTCAGGCCGTAGACATGGGTGACGTTGAAGCCGGCCTCCTGCATGGCCGCCAGAACCGCCGCCGGGGGAGGGGCGGCGGCGGTGATGAATTCTACCACGCGGGGCAGGGGGCGCTTGTCCGCTTCCGGGGCGTTCAGCAGCGTGCTCATCACGATGGGCGCACCGCACATATGGGTGACGCCGAGATCCGCGATGGCATCGAAAATGGGCTTGGCGCGCACCTGGCGCAGGCAGACATGGGTGCCCGCCACTGCGCAGACCGTCCAGGGGAAGCACCAGCCGTTGCAGTGGAACATGGGCAGGGTCCACAGATAGACCGGATGCCGGCCCATGCCGCAGGTCAGCACATTGTCGTGCGCCAGCAGGTGCGCGCCGCGATGGTGATAGACGACGCCCTTGGGATCGCCCGTGGTGCCGGACGTGTAATTGAGCGCGATGGCGTTCCATTCGTCGGAGGGCATGGCCCAGGCGTAATCCGGGTCGCCGCCGGCGATGAAGTCCTCATATTCGACGCTGCCGATGCGCTCGCCGGAGCCGCCATATTCGGGATCGTCATAGTCGATCACCATGGGCTTTCGGGTCGCGAGCGCGAGCGCGGCCTTGATGACGGGCGAGAATTCGCGATCGGTGATCAGCACTTTGGCTTCGCCATGGTCGATGGTGAAGGCCAGGATCGCCGCGTCGAGCCGGGTGTTGAAGGCGTTCAGCACCGCCCCGCACATGGGCACGCCATAATGCGCCTCGATCATGGCCGGGACGTTGGGGAGCATCACCGCCACCGTGTCGCCCACGCCCACGCCCGCCTTCTCCAGCGCGGAGGCGAGCCGCCGCGCGCGGGCATAGAGGTCGCGGTAGGAGCGCCGCAGATCGCCGTGGACGACCGCCACATGGTCCGGGAACACAGAGGCCGCACGCTCCAGGAAGCCCAAAGGCGTCAGCGGCTGGTAATTGGCCGGATTGCGGTCGAGATTCTGGTCATAAATGCCGGCCATCGGGTCCCCTCCTCGATGTGATTTCTTAAATCGCGGCGGCTGATGCCGGAGCGTTGGGGCGCGACGTTACCCGAGTGTTTCGCCGCCATGCAATCGCCGCCGCGCCCGACGAAGGTCTTACGCACTAGAGCGGACTTGCGTGGGCGCGGGCGCTGCGCAACATCGACTTAAAAGCGACGCCTTAAGAAAAGCAACCGAGGGAACGGACCATGGAGGATCATGCGCGCAGCCGCTATGCCGAAGTCTATGGGCAGTGGCAGCGGGACCCCGAGGGGTTCTGGGGCGAGGCTGCCCGGAACGTCGATTGGGTGACGCCGCCCCGCACCATCTTCGACCCCAAGGCCGGCGTCTATGGACGCTGGTTTCCCGACGGCGTGTGCAACACCTGCTTCAACGCGGTGGACCGCCATGTGGCGGCGGGGCGGGGCGCGCAGGTGGCGCTCATCCATGACAGCCCGGTCACCGGCGCCAAGAGCACGCTGACTTATGCGCAGCTTCTCGCCGAGGTGCGTGTGCTGGGCGCGGTCCTGACCGATCTCGGCGTCGAGAAGGGGGACCGCGTCGTCCTTTACATGCCCATGGTGCTGGAAGCGGTGGTCGCGATGCTCGCCTGCGCGCGCATCGGCGCCGTGCATTCCGTGGTCTTCGGCGGCTTCGCCTCCAAGGAACTCGCGGCGCGCATCGAGGATGCCGCGCCCAAGGTGATCCTCGCCGCCTCCTGCGGCATCGAGCCCTCGCGGGTGGTGGCCTATAAGCCGCTGTTGGATGAGGCGATCGCCATGTCGAGCGAGAAGCCGGCCGCCTGCCTCATTCTCCAGCGCCCGCAATCGCCCTGCACCCTGGTCGCCGGGCGCGATCTGGATTGGGCGGAACAGTGCGCAGCCGCCGCCGCCGCCGGGAAGGGCGCGGACTGTGTCGCCATGTCGGCCACCGACCCGCTTTATATCCTCTACACCTCCGGCACCACGGGAAAGCCGAAGGGCGTGGTGCGCGACACGGGCGGCCACCTCGTGGCCCTGCGCTGGAGCATGGAGAATCTTTACGGGGTCAAGCCCGGCGAGGTCTTCTGGTGCGCCTCCGACATCGGCTGGGTGGTCGGCCATTCCTACATCGTCTATGCCCCGCTCATCCTCGGCGCGACCTCCCTGGTCTATGAGGGCAAGCCCGTGGGCACCCCCGATCCCGGCGCCTTCTGGCGGGTGATCGAGGAGCACAAGGCGGTGGCTCTCTTCACTGCGCCCACCGCCCTGCGCGCCATCAAGAAGGAAGACCCCGACGCCACCTTCCTCAAGGGGCGCGACCTCTCCCATTTCCGCACCTTGTTTCTCGCGGGCGAGCGGGCCGACCCGGACACGGTGGCCTGGGCGCGCGACACGCTGGGGGTGCCGGTGGTGGACCATTGGTGGCAGACGGAGACCGGCTGGGCCATTGCCGGCAATCCCGTGGGCCTTGGGCTCTTGCCCTTCAAGGATGGCTCACCCACCGTCCCCATGCCTGGCTATGATCTCCAGATCGTGGACGAAGCGGCACGGCCCGTGCCTGCCGGCAAGATGGGGTCAATCGTCATCAAGCTGCCGCTGCCTCCGGGCTGCCTGCCGACGCTGTGGCAGCAGGACGAGCGGTTCCGCGAATCCTATCTCGCGGAATTTCCCGGCTTCTACAAAACCTCCGACGCCGGCTTCCGCGACGCGGACGGCTATGTCTTCGTGATGGGCCGCACCGACGACATCATCAATGTCGCGGGCCATCGCCTCTCCACGGGCGGCATGGAGGAGGTGCTCGCCTCCCATCCGGACGTCGCCGAATGCGCCGTGATCGGCGTCAAGGATGAGCTGAAAGGCGAGGTGCCCTGCGGCTTCGTGGTGCTCAAGGCCGGTGAGCGGCGCGCGCCCGACGTGATCGAGCGCGAATTGGTGTCGCTCGTGCGTGATCGCATCGGCCCTGTGGCCGCGTTCAAGATCGCCATCACCGTGCCGCGCCTGCCCAAGACACGCTCCGGCAAGATCCTGCGCGGCACCATGAAAAAGATCGCGGACAGCGATCCCTGGACCACGCCGGCGACCATTGATGATCCCGGCGCGCTCGACGACATCACCCTGTCGCTGAAA
>JASBUY010000314.1 GCA_030147645.1 Aquabacter sp.
GCCCTCTCCACCATCGCCGCGCTCGATTATTACGAGCGCGAGGGCGCCACCTGGGAGCGCGCCGCTTACATCAAGGCGCGGCCCGTGGCGGGCGATCTCGATGTGGGGCACGCTTTCCTCTCCGAACTCTCCCCCTTCGTGTGGCGGCGTATCATGGACTATCAGGCCATTGCCGATGTCCATGCCATGAAGCGCGAGATCCATGCCTTCCGGGGCCATGACGTGGTGGCGGTGGAAGGCCACAATGTGAAGCTCGGGCGCGGCGGCATCCGCGAGGTGGAATTTTTCGTCCAGACCCAGCAATTGATCGCCGGCGGGCGCGATCCCAATCTGCGCTCGCCCCGCACACTCAGCGCCCTGGACGCCCTGGTGCGCGACCGCTGGATCGAATCCGCCGTGCGCGATGACCTGTCCGCCGCCTATGTCTTCCTGCGCCGGGTCGAGCATCGCATCCAGATGGTGGCGGACGCGCAGACCCACAGCCTGCCCGAGAGCCGCGATGCGCTGGCCCAGTTCGCCCGCTTCATGGGCTTTTCCGACCGCGATTCCTTCGCCGCCGTGCTGGTGGGCCATCTCCAGCGCGTCCAGCACCATTACGCCCAATTGTTCGAGGACAGCCCGCTGCCCTGCGCACTGGACGGCCATCTGCTGTTTCCGCCCGACCACGACGATAAGGCGACGGTCGGGGAATTGGCGCGGCTCGGCTTCCGCGATCCGCCGGGCGCCAGCGCCATCGTGCGCGGCTGGCTCGCTGGCAAGCCGCGCGTGCTGCGCACGCCGGCCGCCCTGGACAGCCTCCAGGTCCTCATCCCCCTTGTGCTGGAACAGTTTTCGCGTGGCGGCGATCCCGATGGCGCGTTGTTCGCCATGGATGCCTTCCTCACCGACCTGTCGGGACCGCAAATTCTCTCCGCGCTCCAGCGCAATCCGGATCTCGTGCGCCTTTTGACGACGGTCCTCTCCGCTGCGCCCCGGGTGCGCGAGACGCTGGCGCGCCGGCCCTCGCTGTTCGATGCCCTGCTGGACCCCGCCTTCTTCGACATCCTGCCCGACGGGCCGGTGCTGGAAGAGCGGCTTGAGGCGCTGCTGGATGCCGCCGAGAGCGACGAGGACCAGTTGGACCGCGCCCGCCGCTTCCGCCAGGAGCAGCATGTGCTGATCGGCGTGCGCGTCGTCTCGGGCACCTTGCCGGCCGAGCGGGCCGGGGAGGCCTATGCGACGCTCGCGGATGTCATCATCCGCGCGCTGCACAAGCGCGTCCTCGCGCGGTTCGAGGAGGCCCACGGGCGGATTGCGGGCGCGGAGATCGCGGTGCTCGCCATGGGCAAGCTGGGCGGGCGGGAAATGACCGCCGGTTCGGACCTCGATCTCATCGTCCTGTATGATTACGACCCGGACGCCGACCCGACCTCGGACGGCCCCCGCCCGCTGACCGGCGCGCAATATTTCGCCCGCTTCACCCAGCGCCTCGTCACCGCGCTCACCAGCCTCACCAATGCGGGCAAGCTCTATGACGTGGACCTGCGCCTGCGCCCGTCCGGCCGCGCCGGTCCCGTGGCGACCCGGCTCGGCTCGTTCACGACCTATCAGGCCGAGGAAGCCTGGACCTGGGAGCATATGGCGCTGACCCGCGCCCGCGTGATCGCCGCCGCTCCCGCCTTCGGGGCGCGGGTGGAGGAGGTCATCGGCGAGGTGCTCGCCCGCCCGCGCGACCCCCGCCGCATCGCCGGGGACATTCTGGACATGCGCCAGTCCATCGCCGCCGAGAAGGGCGAGGATAAGCGCTGGAACCTCAAGCATGCCGCCGGCGGGCAGGTGGATGTGGAGTTCCTGGCCCAGTATCTGGTGCTGGTCCATGCCGCGCGCCATCCCGAGATCGAGGACACCGCGACCGCCCGCATCCTGGTGGTGGCGGGCTGGCTGAACCTGCTGCCGGCGGCCGATGTGGAACTGCTCTCCAAGGCCTGCGCGCTCTATCAGGATCTCACCCAGATCCTGCGCCTGTCGCTGGACACCCACGCTCTGTCGGGCGAGGTGAGCCCCGCTTTGCGCGCGCTCTTGGCGCGTGCGGGGCAGATGCCCGATTTCACCACCCTCGACGCCTATCTCGGCGAGACCCAGGCCAAGGTGCGCGAAGTGTTCCTGCGGGTGCTGGACGGGGCCGTCGAGAGCGGGGCGGGCGGGCGGTAACGCCGCCGATCCTTACACCACCGCTGTTAGGCGCGGGGCCTCGGGGACCTGCGCGGACGCGCCCGCATCCAAAGGCAGGCGGATGACGACGCTGGTGCCTTCGCCTTCCGTGGAGCGGATGCGCATGGCGCCGCCATGCAGTTCGGTCAGCGACTTGGCGATGGCGAGGCCGAGGCCGGAGCCCTTGTGGGTCTTGGTGAACTGGCTTTCCACCTGCTCGAACGGTCGGCCGATCTTGGCGAGCGCGTGGCGTGGAATGCCGATGCCGCTGTCCTCGATGGCGATGATGGCCGCCCCGCCATTGATGCGCGCGCGCACCTGGATGAGGCCGCCATCGGGCGTGAACTTCACCGCGTTGGAGAGCAGGTTCAAAAGGATCTGCTTCAGCGCGCGCCGGTCGCCGCGCAGCGCCAGGCCCTCGCCCACTTCCGCCGTCATGGAGAGGTTCTTTTCCTCGCCCTTCAGGGCCATGACGCGCATGGCATCCGCCACGATCTCGTCGAGCCGGACCTCCTCCAGCTCCAGCTGCATGCGGCCCGCCTCGATCTTGGACATGTCGAGGATGTCGTTGATCACGTCCAGCAGATAGGTGCCCGAGCCTTTGATGTCGTTGCAATATTCCTGGTATTTCGCGGAGCCGAGCGGCCCGAACATGCCGCTTTCCATGATTTCCGAGAAGCCGATGATGGCGTTGAGCGGCGTGCGCAATTCGTGGCTCATATTGGCCAGGAATTCGCTCTTGGCGCGGTTGGCGTCTTCCGCGCGGGTCTTCTCTTCCGAATACTTTTCCGCAAGCTCCGCGAGCTGCTGGGCCTGGTGCTCCAGGGTCTGCTGGGATTTGCGCAGATCGGCGACCAGCGCCATCAGGCGCTTCTCATTGTCCATGAGGCGTTCCTCATGGCGCTTCAGCGGCGTGATGTCGGTGCCCACCGACACGTAGCCGCCGTCCTTGGTACGGCGCTCGGCGATCTTCAGCCAGCGGCCATTGGAGAGCTGGGCCTCGAAGGCGCGCGAGCCCTCTTCCGGCTTGTCTTCCGGCTTCAGCGGCGTGCGGGTGACGGGATGGCGGCCCACCGCCGCGATGGTGTCGAAGGGCGTGCCGGACTGGATCGCATCGTCCGGCAGTTCATGAAGGGACTGGAATTTGGAATTGCAGAGAACGAGTCGGTTCTGGCTGTCCCACAGCACGAAGGCCTCGGAAATGCTCTCGATGGCGTCGCGCAGGCGCATGTCGGCGGTCACCGTGCGCTCGGCCATGTGCTGGGTCTCGGTGACATCCATGGCGATGCCGATGAGATGCGGCCCGTCCTCGCCCGCCTGCTGCACCACTTCGGCGCGCATGCGCAGCCACACATAGTCGCCGCGCGCCGTGCGCATGCGGAACACGCGGTCCACCGATGCGCCGGGACGCTCCGCGAGGTCCTTGGCAAGGTCGTAGAGATTGACGTCGTCGGGATGGACCAGGCTCTCGATCTCGCCGAAGGAGAGCAGGTCGTCGCGCCGCTCCAGCCCCAGCATCTCGAACATGGTGTCGGACCAGTACATGCGCCCGCGGGCCATGTCCCAAT
>JASBUY010000317.1 GCA_030147645.1 Aquabacter sp.
GCGCTCCAGGTGCAGCGCGAGCTCGGCTGGCTCTATGAGCATGCCCGCGCGCGCATCATCGCCTGCGTGGGCGGCATGGACCCGCGCCGGGAGCGCCGCATGCTGGAAGACGGCATCCATATCGTGGTGGGCACGCCCGGCCGGCTGCGCGACCATCTGGAGCGCGGCGGGCTCGATCTCTCGGCCCTCCAGGTGGCGGTGCTGGATGAAGCGGACGAGATGCTCGATCTCGGCTTCCGCGAGGATCTGGAATTCATCCTCTCCGCCGCCCCGCAGGAGAAGCGCACCCTCCTGTTCTCCGCCACTTTGCCCAAGCCCATCATCACGCTCGCCAAGCGTTATCAGCGCGAGGCGCTGCGCATCGAGGTGGCGGGGCATGAGGGCGGGCACGCGGACATCGAGTATCGCGCGGTTCGCATCACGCCCAAGGAAACCGAGCACGCGGTGGTGAACCTGCTGCGTTTCTATGAGTCGCCCACCGCCATCGTGTTCTGCAACACCCGCGAGAATGTGCGCCATCTGCTCTCCACCTTGCAGGAGCGCGGCTTCACCGCCGTCGGCCTGTCGGGGGAGATGGGGCAGAATGAGCGCAACCAGGCGCTCCAGGCGCTGCGCGACGGGCGCGCGCGGGTCTGCGTCGCCACCGATGTCGCGGCGCGCGGCATCGATCTGCCGAGCCTCGGCCTCGTCATCCATGCCGAACTGCCGCGCGACGCCGAAGGCCTCCAGCATCGCTCGGGCCGCACCGGCCGCGCGGGCCGCAAGGGGTCAAGCATCCTGCTGGTGCCGCCCTCGCGCCGGCGCAAGGCGGAATTCCTGCTCTCCGACGCGGGCGTGGACGTGGCCTGGAGCGGGCCGCCCTCCGCCGAGGAAATCCGCCGGCTCGACCAGGAGCGCATGCTCGCCGACCCGCTGGTCATGGAAGAGCCCGGCCCGGAAGATCTGGAATTGGCGCAGGCCCTGCTCACCCAGCGCTCCCCCGAGCAGGTCGCCGCCGCACTGGTGCGGCTCTATCGCGACCGCCTGCCGGCGCCGGAAGAGGTGTTCGATCCCGGCGAGGGGCGCGGCGCGCGCCTGCGCGAGCGCGCCGCCGAGCCGCGCACCGCCCCCCGCAGCCGGGACAGCCGCGCGGGCGCGCCCGCCGGGTCGGGCGGGTCCGGCAATACGGTGTGGTTCCGCATGCCGGTGGGGCGGCGCAAGAATGCCGATCCCAAATGGCTGCTGCCGCTGATCTGCCGGCGCGGCGACGTGACCAAGCAGGATGTGGGCTCGATCCGCATCTTTGACAGCGAGACCGTGTTCGAAGTGTCGGAGGATCTGGCCGAAGAGTTTCTGGCCCGCGCCCGCGCCTCCCAGGGCGGCGACGTGCCCATCGAGCCCATGGCGGGGGACGCCGCGCCGCGCCGCCCGGCCCGCCCGCGCAAGCCCTCCTATGATCCGGTGCGCGCGGACCGCCCGCCGGCCGAGCGGCGCGTTTCGGACGGCTCGGACGCCAGCGATTTCGGCCCGCCCGCGCGCCCCAAGGTGAAGGGCGCCTTCGGCAAGGAGCGCGGCGCGAAGCCGGTCTCCAAGGGCAATGGAAAGCCCAAGCCCCGCAAGGACAATGCGACCGGCCCCGCGAAGGGCAAGCGCAAGTCCTGGGACTGAGGTGTTCGGATTGAGGTGCGTCTGAGCGTCGGCGCGGGCTCAACGGCCCTTGCCGCGCTCGGCCATGTCGAGTGCGCGCTCCGTGTCGCCGGACAGGTCAGCGGCGAGGAAGTCAGCGGTCTCGGGCATGGCAAGGCGGAAATCGTCGAGCGGTTCGAGATCGAGGGTGATCCCCTCCCCCGCGCAATCCAGCACATGCCCGCCGCGCGTCCGGTCGTCGCTGACAACATGCAGATGCCAGCCGGGAATGCCGATGCCGCGCACATAAGCGGGCGTCCAGAAGCCCACCATGGTCCCGTCCACGTCCCGCGCGTGGAATTCTGCTTGATGGGCGGTCGCCTCCACCAGGGTCTCGTGCGCCCCGGCCATGCTGGCGACGCGGTCATGCAGGCGCGAGAAGCGCCCGGAGAGGCGCACGGCGAAGAACAGATTGTCCGTGCCGCGCCGCCGGTCGAGCTGGGCGATCAACTCGTCCAGCGAACCGAACGGCTCCAGCACGGCGCGCTCGCGCGGCGCGAAATGGGTGACCACGGCGAAGGGGACCTGCTGGTCATCCCGGGCCGGGCGCACGGTGCCGTCGCTGCGGATCTGGAAGAAGTGCCCGTCGAGGGCGATCATCTCCCCGTCCAGCCCGTCGAAGGTGCCGAGCCCGAAATCCCCGTGCTCGCGCAGCATGCCCACGGACACGACACCGCCGAACAGCCCCTCCACCAGCGCGCCGGCGGTGGAGACCTGGAACAGCGTGCCATGGTCCACCTGCAGCGCATCGGCCAAGGCGCGGGAGACCAGATGGTCGATGCCCTCGCCGCTGCCCGCCACCTGCCGGTGCAGGGCATCCCACAGGGACCGGGAAATCTCGCAGGTCAGTTTCGGCATGTCGGGCGCCCCGCTTCAGGATCGGTCGCCACCATCGCCGGCTTGCGCCGGCCGGGCAAGGCGGCGGTCAGCCAGCACTGAGCCAATGCAGATCGGCGGCGGGGACAAACAGGCCCGACACCTCGCCCGCATAGACCTCGCCATCCTGCAGGCTCAGCCGGCGGATCGGCGCGCCCGGCGCGAGGTCGAGCTTGGGCAGGTCCACCCAGAAGGTGTTCGGGCGGGTGGCGCTGTCGAAATAATAGGTCAGGTTCCGGTGGTCGCTGACGGTGCGCCAGATGGTGGAGGAGATGTTGGGCTGGTCGGGCGTGGAAATGCCGAGCGGCACGCTCACCGCGCGCATGAGGCTGAGCACGGCGGCGACGGCCTGGAACTCATAGGAGTGATCGGGAACGCCGCGCATATAGTTCGGGTCCGCCGCCTTGGGCAGAGCGTCCAGCAGGAAGGAGGCGCGCGCGAAACGGTCCGCCGCCCGGTTGGTGCCGGGCAGGAAGACCAGCCCGCCCACCTGCCGCCAATAGGCATCGAGCGCCAGTTGCTGGTCATAGATCGGGGAATTGGTCATCACCTTGTAGGCGCGGCCGTGATGGATGGTCAGCGCCCCGCCTACATATTCAAAGATTGCGGAATCCCCGCTCGCATCCGAAAGCGCCAGGTGCAGCGCCGCCGGGACGCCATTGGGCAGCATCGGCGCGAGGACGGTGAAGGGTTCCGCCCGCAGGGACTCGACGGCCTCCGCCACGCTCGCGAACATGTCGAGCGCATATTGCGCCCACATGGCGATGGAGAGCCCCGGCCGGTCGTCGCGCGGCGTGGCGTATTCGGATTCCACCAGATAGAGCGCGTTTGCCGCGAGGCCCTTCTCGTTCAGCCCGTCGGGCGTGCCCGCCTCATAGCCCGAAGCGGCGAGGCTGCCATATTTGGAGGTCCAGGCGAGGGCGTTCGGCCCCGCCGCGCCGGTGCGCGCAAGGCCCGCCGGAAAGGCCCACAGATTGGAGAACATGTCCTCCTTCCAATCCATGTTGCGTCCGGTGGCGACGAAGCCGTCCGCGCCCACATAAAGCGTCCGCGTGCACATGGGTGCCTCCTCCAGGCTGACGGCGCATGCTCTCGTCCGGCGTGTCCGCCGTTGTGTTGCCGTCCGCTGCGCCCAGCATCGCCGGGCCTCCCGCGCGCGGCAAGACCGGGCGGTGACGCAGGCGCCGCCGCGATCAGCCGGAGAGGCGGGCGAAGGCGGCGGCGATCAGGAGGCGGATGGGATTTTGCGGGTCCAGCATGAGGCGCGCCGCCATCAGGCAGGAAATGACCACCAGCAGCGGCCGGATCAGCTTCGCGCCGAGGCGCAGCGCGAGGCGCGAGCCGATCTGCGCGCCGAGAAAGGCGCCCGCCGCCATCACGAGGCCGATCTCCCAGCGCACCACGCCGGCGAGCGCGAACAGTCCAAGGCCGCCGAGATTGCTCGCCGCATTGGCAAGCTTGGTGTGAGCGGTGGCACGCACCACGCCGAAGCCCAGCAAGGCGACGAAGCCCACCATGTAGAAGGAGCCGGCGCCGGGGCCGAACACCCCGTCATAGAAGCCCACCAGGGGGATGACGAACGCAAGGAAGGCGAGCGGGGAGATGCGCGCGCGGGCGTCCTCATCGCTCATCTTCGGCGCGAGGCCGAAATAGAGCGCCACCCCCACCAGCACCACGGGCACGATGGCGGCCAGCACCTCCTTCGAAAGCAGGCTGGCGCACAGGGCCCCGGCGACCGACGCCGCCGCCGCGATCAGCGCGATGGGCCAGCCGCGACGCCAGTCGATCAGCCCGCGCCGCGCGAAAGCAAGGGTCGCCGACACCGTTCCCGCCGATCCCTGGAGCTTGTTGGTGGCCACCGCGCTCACCGGGTCGAGCCCCGCCAGCAGCAGAGCGGGCACGGTCAGAAGCCCCCCGCCCCCGGCAATGGCATCGAAGCATCCGGCGCCGACGGCCACCAGGAACAGGCTGAACAGGGTGAGGAGATCCATGGGGGCTTCAACGGAGGGCGGCGGGCGCCGCGAGGGTCAGGAAGGGAGCGGGACAGGAGGGACGAAAGCGGATGTCGCTGCACGCCCACCGGCCCCACCGGAAGGACGCCTGCATGGCAAGGCCGCACCATGGCCGCACGGCTGATGCCGGGCAAGCCCCAGTCTCGCCACATCCGGCGGGTTAGAGCGGTCCTCCACGGCCACGGCCCCCCGCCGACCGGCTGACTACGGAGTGGTATCCCCGCGTGAAGATCCCAGCCTGTCCCCTGCCCGCCGCTTTGCTTGCCACCCTGCTGCCGGTCGCGGCCACCGCCGCGCCGCCCTCCGACACGTCCATCCTGTCGCTCGCGCCCAGTGCACGAGTGGAGCAGCGCTGCAACGCGAAGGCCATGGGCGTGATCGGCCGCGAGCATCGCGAGATGCAGCCCGACGAACTGGTGGCCTATGCCTTCGCCGACACCATCATCACCGGCCCCAGCGTCCGCGCGCCGGGCGCGGCGGTGCGCTCGCACGGCAAATGGTATCGGCTGTCCTACGCCTGCACCACGAAGGATGACGGAAGGGACATCCTCAGCTTCCAATACACGCTGGGCGCCGTGGTGCCGCGCGATCAATGGGACGCGCATTATCTGGTGCCGTGAACTATATCACTTTAACCTTAGCTCACTTATGTTAAACATTTTACGTCAAAATAAATCAAAATCATTAAAAACTTTGATAAAATCACCGAGAATCTCCAGATTTTGCCAATCTATATGCCTTTCTTACATTAAATCCAACTTCAGAAAGTTTAGACTGATACTTTTCATCAAACCTTTCAGCACCATCTGTCCAGACTTTAATACATGTATTTAAATTATTCCACAAAAAAACATCCCGCGGAACATTATCTAAGCAAAATTCAGAAAATTTTATACACGACTCAACATCACAATTAGAAAAAAAAGAACTAATTACAAAAGAAAATAGACTCTTTGGTCTAATAAATTCAAATATATTGTAAAATTCATGATCAATTATATCGCAGACAAATGATTCCAATTCAGATATTTGATCTCGATCGATACGAGACCTAAGATATTCACTAATGGTATGCAATATAAATTTAATTTTAGATGCGTCCCCAGACTCTGGATATACGCGGAACATCCAATCTAACGCCAACGGCACTAAACGTTCATCAAACGACGATCTACCCAATACATAAAACCAAACCTTTTGCCATTCTTTTGATTGATAATTCTCGATCAACGACAACCATCTGATAAGGTACTCAGAACTATAGTTCTTCAGTGGTCGCGCAAATTCATTAGAACCTTTGCTGTCATTTTTTGAAAA
>JASBUY010000058.1 GCA_030147645.1 Aquabacter sp.
GTCCTCCTCGCACACCGCCCACACCACGCACAGCTCGGCCACCGGCGCGTTGGTGATCCAGGTCTTGGTGCCCCTCAGGCGGTAGCTCTTGGTGGCTTTGTCGTAGCGTGCTCGCGTCTCCATGCTCCCAGGGTCGCTCCCGTGGTTGGGCTCCGTCAGCCCGAAGCAGCCCAGCATCTCCCCCCTTGCCAGCGCGGGCAGGAAGCGTTCTCGTTGGGCGGGGGTCCCAAAGGCCAGGATGGGGTGCATGACGAGGGACGACTGCACGCTCATGGCCGAGCGGTAGCCGCTGTCCACCGCCTCTACCTCGCGGGCCGCGAGGCCGTAGGAGACATAGCCGAGGCCGGCGCCGCCATATTCCTCGGGAATGGTGGAGCCGAGCAGGCCGAGTTCGCCCATCTCGCTCATGATCTCGCGGTCGAAACGCTCATCGAGATAAGCGGAAGTCACGCGCGGCAGGAGCTTCTCCTGCGCATAGTCGCGCGCGGTGTCGCGCACCAGCCGCTCTTCCTCCGTGAGCTGGCCGTTCAGGTCGAACGGGTCGGACCAATCGAAAACCGCGGATGCAGACGGGGCGCTCATTCCGGCCTCCTTATTTACATTCCGACCAGTCAGTATATATCTTTTCGGGCAAGTCAAGGCGGCCCTGTGCGGACCCGCTGTGTCGAGGATGCATGAAACAGCCTGTCCCCTCCCCCGCCCCCGAAAAGGCGGCTCCGCCGGAGCGGCGCATGGGCCGTCCGCCGCTGCTGGACGATCCGCGCGCGGAAATCCTGCGCGAGGCGGCGCGGCTGTTCGCCGAGAAGGGCTATGGCGACAGTTCGCTGTCGACGCTCGCGGCGGCGATGAATTATTCCAAGGGCGCCATCTACAATTACTTCTCCTCCAAGCAGGAGATTTACGACGCCATCATCATCGCCACGCTCACCGCGCTCTATGAAAGCGCGGCCGAGGCGGTGAAGCCGGACGATCCCGCGCCCGAGCGCCTACGGCGCTTCATGGTGGCCCATGCCACCTGCATCGAGGCCAATTACCACGCCTTCGTCACCATGCTGGTGGGCTATTCCGGTATGGCCAACGCGGAACTGAAGGACGATGCCCTGAAGCTGCGCGACGCGCACGAGGGCCTGCTGCGCCAGATCATCGCCGACGGCATCGCGGACGGCTCCTTCCGCCCCGTGGACGTCGCCATGACGGGCCGCGCCGTGCTTTCGCTTCTGAGCTGGATGACCCGCTGGTTCCGCCCCACAGGCAAGAAGAGCGGCGAGGAGATCGCGCTCGATTATTACGACCTCATCGTGAAGGGGCTGATGTGAGGAGGCGACCATGACGGTGCCCATGGCGTATCAGCACGCCTCCGAGGACTTCATGCGTTTCCTCGCCGACGTGCGCGAGGAGGCGGGGCTTGCCACCATGAACATCGCTTTCACCATGGTGGACGGGGTGCTGCGCACCTTCCGCCGGCGCCTGACTGCGACCGAGGCCCTGCGCTTTGCCGGCGTTCTGCCGCCCGTCCTGTGTGCCCTTTTCATCGCGGGCGCAGACGAGGCATCGCCCCTCCCCTTCGCCAGCCGGGACGAGATGACGCGCGAGGTTCAGGCCCTGCGCCGGCATCACAATCTGTCCCCTCCGAGCGCCATCCGCGATGTCGCCACCGCCCTGCGCCGGCATGTGCAGGTGGACGCGTTCGAGCGCGTGCTTGCAGCCCTGCCGGATGGCGCCGCCGACTTCTGGGCCGGAAGGGCGTAGCGCGACGGCTGAGGCGATCTGCTATAAGGCGAGCCCTTTCACAGCATGCCGAGTTGTCATGGCCGATCCCCGCACCGCCGCTTCCATCGCCCGCACCATCGCGGCCGAAATCTCCGCCCGCCCGGAACAGGTGGCGGCGGCGGTGACGCTGCTGGACGAGGGATCGACGGTCCCCTTCATCGCGCGCTATCGCAAGGAAGCGACGGGCGGGCTGGACGACACCCAGCTGCGCACCCTGGAGGAGCGCCTCTCCTATCTGCGCGAACTGGAAGCGCGCCGCGCCAGCGTGCTGGAGACCATTCGCGGCCAGGGCAAGCTCACCGACGATCTGGAAGCGCGCATCGCGGGCGCCGCCACCAAGGCGGAACTGGAAGACCTGTATCTCCCATTCAAGCCCAAGCGCCGCACCCGCGCCGAGATCGCCCGCGAGCGTGGGCTCGCGCCGCTCGCCGAGGCGATCCTCGCCGACCGCGCCACCGCGCCTGCCGATCTCGCCCCGCCCTTCGTCACCGGCGAGGTGGCGGATGTGAAGGCGGCGCTGGAGGGCGCACGCGACATCAGCGTCGAAGGCCTCACGGAGAATGCCGACCTGCTCGGGCGCCTGCGCGCCCATATGCGCGCCGCCGCCGTCCTGCGCGCCCGCGTGGTGGAAGGCAAGCAGGAGGCCGGCGCTAAATTCTCCGACTATTTCGACCATGCGGAGAAATGGGCGACCGCTCCGGGCCACCGCGTCCTCGCCATGCTGCGCGGGCGCAATGAGGAGGTGCTCTCGGTGGAGATCGAGGTGGACGCCGCCGACCCCGCGCCCGTCAAGCCGGCCGAACGCTTCGTCGCAGCCGCCCTGGAGGTCACCGACACGCGCCCCGGCAATGCCTGGCTGCTGGAGGTGGCGCGCTGGGCCTGGCGAGTGCGCCTCTCCATGACCTTGTCCGTGGACCTGATGCTGGAGGCGCGCGAGCGCGCGGAAGAGGAGGCCATCCGCGTCTTCGCTCGCAATCTGAAAGACCTTCTGCTCGCGGCGCCCGCCGGAGCGCGGGCCACCATGGGCCTTGATCCCGGCATCCGCACCGGCGTGAAGGTGGCGGTGGTGGATGGCACCGGCAAGCTGGTGGCCACCTCCACTGTCTATCCCTTCCAGCCGCGCAACGACGTGGAGGGCGCGCAGGCCGAACTGGTGCGGCTCATCCGCGCCCACAAGGTGGACTTGATCGCCATCGGCAACGGCACAGCGAGCCGCGAGACCGACAAGCTCGCCGCGGACCTGCTCGCCCGGCTCCCCGCCGAGGCGCGCCCCATCAAGGTGGTGGTGAGCGAGGCGGGAGCCTCGGTCTATTCCGCCTCGGCGACGGCGGCGGCGGAATTTCCCGATCTCGATGTCTCACTGCGCGGCGCGGTCTCCATCGCTCGGCGCCTTCAGGACCCGTTGGCGGAACTGGTGAAGATCGAGCCGAAATCCATCGGCGTCGGCCAATACCAGCACGACGTGGACCAGGGCCGCCTTGCCCGCGCGCTGGATGCGGTGGTGGAAGACGCGGTGAATGCCGTGGGCGTCGACCTCAACACGGCCTCCGCCTCGCTGCTCGCCCGCGTGTCGGGCCTTGGCGCATCGCTGGCGGAGGCCATTGTCGCCCACCGCAATGCCAACGGCCCCTTCGCCTCGCGCCGCGAGCTTCTCAAAGTCACCCGGCTCGGCCCGCGCACCTTCGAGCAATGCGCCGGCTTCCTGCGCATCCCGGACGGAAAGGAGCCGCTGGACGCCTCCGCCGTCCACCCCGAAGCCTATGGCGTCGCGAAGAAGATCGTCGCCGCCTGCGGACGGGATGTGCGCACCCTCATGGGCGACAGCACCGCCCTGCGGGCGCTCGACCCGCGCGCCTTCGTGGACGAGCGCTTCGGCCTGCCCACCGTCAAGGACATCTTGGCCGAACTGGAAAAGCCCGGCCGCGACCCCCGCCCGGAATTCAAGACCGCGTCCTTCGCCGACGGCATCGACGACATCA
>JASBUY010000065.1 GCA_030147645.1 Aquabacter sp.
CACCCAGGCCTTCGAAGAGAATGATTATCGCCTGGCCGCGGCGGCCCTGCTGGTTCATGTCATGTCCATCGATGGAGCGGTGACGCAGGAAGAAGAAGCGATCGTTCAGCGCATCCTGGCGGAACGCTTCAATCTCAGCCCTTCTGATACGGCGGCACTGGTGGCCCTCGCCATCGCCAAGGATGCGGAAGCTGTGGATCTCTATGCCTTCACCAGCGTCCTCAATCGGGCGCTGGACGATGAAGGCCGGCGCCGCGTCGTGGAGATGATGTTCGAGGTCGCCTACGCCGATGGCGGGCTCACCGAATTCGAGGACAACCTGGTCTGGCGCGCGGCCGAGCTTCTCAATGTGGGCTCGCGCGATCGGGTGCGTATCCGACGGGAAGTCAGAGAGGAGGCGGAAGGCGACAGTGGACCGTGAGCCATGCGAGGAGAATACGCCGGATCTTGATCCGGAATGGAACGGGGAGGCGCGGCGTCGCATCCTGGTGATCTTGCACCAGGCGCATTCGGTGCCCGGGCGGCTCGGCGAGCGCCTGGAGCGCCGCGGCTTCGCCCTTGAGGCCAGACGCCCCGCAGTGGGCGATCCTCTGCCCTCCGACCTCTCCGCCTATGCGGGGCTGGTGGTCTTCGGGGGACCACAAAGCGCGAACGACCCTCACGATTATATCCGGGATGAAATCGACCTCGTCGGACGCGCACTGTCACGGGACATGCCGCTGCTCGGCATCTGTCTGGGCGCTCAGTTGATGGCGCGCCAGCTCGGCGCGCGGGTCGGCCGCCATCGCGACGGCTTGTGTGAGCGGGGCTATTATCCGGTGCGGCCTACGGAGTTGGGCAAGGATCTGCTGCCCTGGCCGAGCCACGTTTATCACTGGCACGCGGAAGGCTTCGACTTGCCCGAGGGGGCGGACCTGCTGGCGCAAGGGGACGTTTTCCCCAACCAGGCCTTCCGCTATGGACGGAACGCGTTCGCGCTGCAATTCCATCCCGAAGTGACGCAGGAGATGATGTGCCGCTGGACTAAGGTCGGGGCGGAGCGTCTGACCCATCCCGGCGCCCAGCCGGCGCAGGCGCATTTCGAGGGATGGTCACGCTATGATCCAGCCGTGTGCCGCTGGCTGGATGATTTTCTCGATTCCTGGCTCGGCCTGACCGTCGACAGGCGCGGGAAGGCTATGGGCCTAAGATAAGGGCCGGGCGTCGTCGAGCCGGGGGTCGGGGTTCAATTGGCGCGGCTGCCGCGATTGCGGGGACCCGGGACGACTGGGGGAAGCGTCGGCAAGGTCGAGATGACGTTCCGAACACTGATGGCGATCCAAGGTTCGCCGTCCGCGGCGGCACCATCGCGCACCGAGAGCATATTGAGACGCGACGCAGTGGCCTGGGCCTCGCGCGGATCGGCACAGGACCATGCCTCGTCGATGAAGAAGGCCACACCGGGAAGCGAAGACGCGGCCTTGCCGCTGCCATGGCCTTGCGTTTCCGTGCCGTCGAAAAACACCCATTCGGACGGCGCCGCGCTGACGGGCCGGGCAACGACGAAATCATCGGCCTGCACGGCGGGCGCACGCCCACGTCCAGACCGCGAAAACAGGGGAAACTTCACCATCATTACGCTCACCTGACGCGTTCACCCCAACGCCTTTCGGGTGGCATAATGTCTGCGACGGGACTTTGTTCCGCAGCGAGGGTGTTACAATTTGGCCTGATTGGGGGATTCCTCCCGCTCATCCAGGCCTTCCGGTGGGTCAGCGGACTCGTCTTCGACCCCGTAATCCACCTGCGCGAGATAAAGGCCGCAGGCCGGCGCCATGGGGCCGCAGCGGGCGCGATCGCGCGATTGAAGGGCGGCAAAGAGATCGTCGGCGCTCCAGCGGCCCTCGCCCACCCGCAGCAGAGAGCCCACCATGGAGCGCACCTGATGATGGAGGAAGGAGCGCGCGCTGGTGTGGACGCGGATTTCAGGGCCGGCGCGCGAGACGTCCAACTGGTCGAGCGTCTTGATGGGCGACGCCGCCTGGCACTCGGCGGCCCGGAACGTTGAGAAATCGTGCTTTCCCAGCAAACGCTGCGCGGCAGCATGCATCGCCTCGGCATCAAGCTTCTGGGGCACCCGCCAGGCCCGGTCGCGGTCCAGCGACAAATCCGGGCGGCGATTGATGATGCGATAGAGATAGTGTCGCTTTCGGGCCGAGAAGCGCGCATCGAAATCGTCCGGCACCCGCTCCGCCGCCAGAACCGCGACGGGATGCGGGCGCAGATGCGCCGTCATGGCGTCGCGGATCGTATCCAGGCGCACCTCGCGCTCCAGATCGATATGGGCGACCTGGCCCGTGGCATGGACACCCGCATCGGTGCGCCCCGCACCCGCCACATGCACCCGCATGCCGCAAAAGCGCTCCAGAGCCTCGGTCAAGACGCCCTGGACGGTCGGCTGTCCCGCCTGGATCTGCCAGCCGGAAAAGGGCGTGCCGTCATATTCGATGGTGAGCTTGTAGCGGGGCATGGGGCAGGCCTCAGTCGAGGCGGCTTCCTGCCGCAAGCGGATTGCCCCGCAGGAACACATCCGCCGCCATCGGCTGCTTTCCCGCCTTTTGAAGCTCAACCAGCCGCACCGCGCCGCTGCCGCAGGCGATGCTCAGGTCCGTGCCAAGCACGGTGCCGGGCGCCCCTGCTCCCTGCGCAAGGGCCGAGCGCAGCACCTTGACCCGCGTCCCATCCTCCAAAGCCAACCACGCACCGGGAAAGGGCGACAGGCCCCGAATGCGATTGTGGACTTCCTGCGCCGGGCGGGTCCAATCGATGCGGGCTTCGGCCTTCTCGATTTTGTGGGCGTAGAGGACACCCTCCTCCGGCTGCGGCGTGAAATGCAGGCCGCCCCGCTCCAAGGCGGCCAAAGCGCGCCCCATCAGGTCCGCTCCCACGATCATCATGCGATCGTGCAATTCCCCCGCCGTCATGTCGGGGCCGATGGCGATGCGCTCCAGAAGTCCGACGGGACCGGTATCGAGCCCCGCCTCCATGCGCATGACCGCAACGCCCGTCTCGCGGTCCCCCGCCATGACGGCGCGCTGGATGGGCGCGGCGCCGCGCCAACGCGGCAGGAGCGAACCGTGCAGATTGAGACAGCCCAGGGCCGGCGCATCCAGCACCGCTTGTGGCAGAAGCATGCCGTAGGCGACCACCACGGCCACGTCCGCCGACAGAGAACGCACCTGTTCGGCCGCCTCCTCCCCCCGCAGGGTCTTGGGCGTGAAGACCGGCAAGCCGAAGCGCTCCGCCACCGCATGGACCGGCGAGGGCACGAGATCGAGCCCGCGCCGGCCGCCCGGGGCAGGGGCACGGCTATAGACCGCGACCACGTCATGGCCGCGCCCGACAATCTCGGTGAGGGTCGGCACGGCGAAATCCGGCGTCCCCATGAAAATGATGCGCATGAAATCTCCCCGTCCGGCTCAGCCGGCGGTCTCGCGGCGCGCCGCCTTGGCGAACTT
>JASBUY010000075.1 GCA_030147645.1 Aquabacter sp.
GCTGATGAGGTTGTTCGGTGCGCCCTTATCCACGGTGAGGGTGAAGCTGGAAATCGGCCCGTTCCAGTTGGCGCCGGTCTTCAGAATGTAACCGATGCGTGCTTCGGAGAGAGCGGGCGACGTCGTGTTCTTGACCCTCGGCGCCTTGGCGACCGCCGCCTTGAAACTGGCGTCCATGCAATAGTCCCGCTCCATATTGGCGAGCTGGCGCTTCACATAGGCGTCGGGATTGACGTAGCCGAGCAGCGTTCCGAGAGACATGCCGACGCTGGGGCTATAGTGATGCTCGACCTTGAGATCGCGCTTCGCGGGGAAGGTC
Source organism: Aquabacter sp. (assembly GCA_030147645.1). GTDB lineage: Bacteria > Pseudomonadota > Alphaproteobacteria > Rhizobiales > Xanthobacteraceae > Aquabacter. The sequence goes on from JASBUY010000075.1 coordinate 320, forward strand.
TGCGTCCAATAATAAGTGGTCTTCAAGGTCCAATCGAGCGGGGCGAGATGCTTCTCCCAGCCCTTGCCGGCATCATACTCGTCGGGCCGGACAAGGCCGAGCTCCAGCAGCTTCGCCTTGGTCGCGTCGGGAAGCGCGTCCAGCGCTTTCACGGTCTGGGACCAGGTGGGTGCCAGCGGCACTTTCAGTTCTTCCAGGAGAGCCGTGCGGTCGAGCCCGAAGCTGATGACCCTGCGCTCGATCTTGGTCTCGACGCGCTTGCCCTCCACCTCGGTCTTGAAGTCGAGGAAGTTTTCGGTGTCGGGGAAGGGGATGGAGATCGGGCTTTCGGAATAAGCGAGATCGGGCATGGGGAAGGCGACCAGGACGGTAACGTCCTTGTCAGACGTGTTGCGGAAGAGATAGCGGACCTTGACCTCCTTTTCCGAAATGAAGAGGTCCTCCGACACCATGGAGATCACTTCGTTCGGCACGAAGACCAGACCGCCAGCGCGCAATTCGGCGCTGGAATCATTCGCCGCCGCAGGCTGCCAACGGCCGAGCGCGGCGACGGCCGCCAATCCCCAAATGGCCCCCAATCCCCAAGTCTTCGCCGAACGCATGACCCCCTCCTCATAGCCCCGGCGTACCGGGCACAAAGTCCTCGAAAATGATCTGGTCCACCGGTCCCAGTACACGGGCGGCGTCCGCCGAGCGCACTGTCCAGGCGAAGACCGGAATTCCGATCCGCCGAGCGAGGTTCGGCGCGGCATGGCCGAGATCGCCCGCGCGGTAGGCGACGAAATGAAACCTGGAGACGGGCCAGTGCAGAAGCCAGGGAAGCGACACCCTGTGCCAAGCCGCTAGGTCAGGCCAAGCTGTCGTTTCATAACGCGCTTGCGCGACGATCCCGCGAAGCATGTGCGGTGCGCGCGCGCGCACCTTGGCAACCAGGCTCGGATCGAAAGACATGAGCGCGAACGGCCCGCTATATCGCGCCAGAGCGGCGATGCAGGCATCGGCCAAGCCGGTGTCCTCGTTGAAGGCGCTTTTCATTTCAATGAGGAGCGGCGCGCGACCGTCCACGAGATCGAGCACCTCGCGCAGCGTCGGGATGCGATCGCGTGTGTCCAGCAAAGCGAGGCTCTTCAAGGCCGCCGCGGAGCGCGCGCGAACCGGCCCGCTCGCATCGGTCAGACGGTCGAGAAGCGAATCGTGAAAAACGACAACTTCGCCGTCGGCGCTCAGCTGCACGTCGATCTCGATGCCATAGCCCCCGGCCAGGGCGCTCAAGATCGCCGATCGGGAATTCTCCACGATGCCCCGTGCGGCATCGTGGAGACCACGGTGCGCCACCGGCTGGCGCAGGAAGGGGGCGAGGTCCGGTCTCACCGGCCTTCCCGCCTCAGGCGATTTCGATGATCGCCTCGACCTCGACCGCTGCATTGAAGGGAAGCGAAGCGACGCCGACCGCCGATCGGGCGTGCCGCCCCTTATCGCCGAACAATTCCACGAATAGATCGGAGCAGCCATTGACCACCGCCGGCTGTTCGGTGAATTCCAGGGTCGAATTGACGAAGCCAACGAGCTTGACCACCCGCACCACGGCGCCGAGATCGCCGGTGACGGCCTTCACCTGCGCCAGGACGTTGATGGCGCACAGACGCGCGGCCGCCCGACCGTCTTCGATGCTCATGCCGGCGCCGAGCTTGCCCGTCGTCACCGTGCCCGATCCGTCCACCGAGACCTGACCCGAAACGAACAGCAGGTTGCCGGTGCGCACCACCGGAACATAATTGGCAACGGGCGGCTTGGGGGTGGGCAGGGTGATCCCGAGTTCGGCGAGCTTCTGGTCGATGGACATGGGCGTCTCTCGCAAATTGAGAAATTCGGGCGCCCTTGGTGGGCGCCATGGAATTGGCACGAAAATCCGTCCAAGTTTCTTGGCCGAACCAGACTCGGTGCGCAAGCCGTCTGTCGCCTTGGACGCGCGGACACTCAGGTTTTTAGGCAAGGAGAGCGGAATGACGGGACGGCGCTGGGTGACAGGCTTTGCTTTGGCGACAGGCGCGGCCTTGCTCACTTTCCCGGTTTTCGCCCAGGGGGGCACTCCGCCCTTGCTCGCGCACCGGGCGAGCTACGCCCTCGGCCTCGACGCATCCAAGCCTTCCGTGAAGCTGGAAAGTGCGCGCGGGCGAATCGATTATGAAATCTCGGGTGATGCTTGCAAGGGTTACAATGTGAAGCTCCATCAGGCGAACGAGATCGATACCGGAGAGGGCTCCACCAGCAGCAGCGATATGCTGTCCACCAGTTGGGAGGACGGAGCGGGCAAGGCTTACACGTTCGAGACACTGAACCGGTCCAACGGGCGGGTGAGCTCCGATGTGGCCGCCAAAGTCACGCGAGTCCCCGATGGACTGTCCGTGGACATTGCCAAACCGAAGCGGGAACTGGTGGAGTTGAAGGGCGAAATTCTTCTGCCCACCCAGCATGTTGTGAAAGTGCTGCGGGCCGCCGCCGAAGGCACGTCTCTGCTGGAGGCGCGGGTGTTCGACAGGTCCGAGGATGGGGACAAGGTCTATAATACACTCGCGGTGATCGGCCGTGCCGCCAAGGATGCGCCCACGCTCTCGGAGGCCGCAAAGTCGATTCTTGCCGGCATCACTTATTATCCTGTCACCGTCAGCTACTTCACCGAAGGCGATACCAGCCAGACGCCGGCCTATGTGATGTCCATGACGCTCTATGAGAATGGAGTGATCGGCGACATGAAGATCGATTACAACGACTTCATCCTGCGCGGCCGGATCGACACGCTGGAAAAGCTCCCGGTCTCAAGCGATTGCAAGGGCTGAACGCGTGAAAGTCGTTCACGTAACAGTGCGCGGACGCGTCCAGGGCGTCGGCTATCGCGCCTGGTGTGCCCGCGAGGCCTCCGCCCTTGGCCTGCGGGGATGGGTGCGCAATCGAAAAAGCGGGGCGGTGGAGGCGGTGTTCGCCGGTGCCGCCGCGGGCGTCGACGCCATGGTTGGGGCCTGCTCCAAAGGCCCATCCGGCGCACGGGTGGACGATGTGCTGGTCCATGATGCGGCAGAGACCGCGCTGGCCGCGAGCGGTGGCGGCGAAGATTTTCTGATCCTGGAAACCCTCTGACACCTGCCTTCTGCGCGCACCCGCCGGGTGTATCCCTGGCGCTACGGTCCCGCGTTTCCTTCACGCGGGCGCCTCCCTGCGGTGGCGGGCGCTGGGAGCCGACGATATAGAGAAGGGATAAAGGCTTACGGAGTGAGACGTGCCTGCGCCCGTTCCGGCCGAGCACAGCCTGCTTCGGCCTCCCGTCTTCCCCAAATCCTGGGGCTACCAGGAAACCGTCCCGCCTGCGCCCTGGTGGGCGACGCAGGCGGGCGTCGCGGCCATCGTCGCGCTCTGGGCGCTCATCCATGTCGCCATTTCGGTGTTCATGGAAGGGGCAATCAACGTCGATGATGCGGTCGAGAGCTATCTCGTCCAGTCGTTCGAGATCAGCTATGTCCCCCGCAACCCGCCAGTCTTCGACTGGCTGCTGTTCGCGATTCAGAAGCTGACCGGTCCGGGACCGCTGTCCTTCGCACTGCTGCGGTATGGTCTGCTGTTTGCCTGCGCCATGCTGGTCTATCGGGTCGCGCGCCACGCGCTGACCGATCCGCGCCTCCAGGCCATGGCAGTGTTCTCGCTCTCGGCCTTGTGGGTCATTGGCTATCACAGTCACCGCATCCTGACCCATTCCAATGTGATGATCGTGGCCATCGCCGGCTTCACGCTCACCCTCATGGCGCTGGCGCGCGGATCGCGCTCGCCCTGGCTCTACGCCGGACTGGGGGCCTGGATCGTCGTCGGCGTCGTCGGCAAGTTCGGGTTCATTGCGTTTTTCATCGCCCTCTTCCTGTCGAGCATGCTGGAGCCCAGCTTCCGCCGCGCCTTTCTCAATCCCCGTTTCGGATTGACCATTCTCGTAGCCGCGGTTCCGGTCGGTCTGTATGCGCTCGCCCTTCACTTCTTGAAGCAGGACGTGGTCGCGGCGACCGCCGACGTCGTGGCGGGCGATCCGAAGGCAAAGGTCCTCAAGGTCCTCGATACCTTCATCGGTGCCTGGGTGGGCTATCTGCTGCCGTTCCTGGGTCTTGCGGCCTTGGTTTTCCTGCCCTGGAACCGGGGAGAAGGCGCGCGCGCGGAGACCGAAGAACAAGGCGCAATCCGCCGCGTGTTGCGGGCATTGATCCTCATCGGCACGTTCGGAACGTTGATCGGCGCGCTGGTGATGGGGTCGACCAGTCTGCGGGATCGTTATTTCCACGTCTTCTTCCTGCTCGCGCCCGTCTATGTGTTTATGGAACTGGCGCGTCTGGGCGGCTGGCAAGACCGGGTGCGCCTGTATCTCGCGCTGCTCTTCCTGGTCGCCGTGGGCGTGGTGGGCGCCCGCGCGGCGGTGACGCTGTGGCCGGACCCACGGTTGTGCGGGCGCTGCATGGCGGCTGAACCCCTTGTGATCCTTCGGCCGACCGTGCTGAAGGAGCTTGGCAACCGGCCGACCCTCGTCGCGGCGGACCGGACGGCTGCCGGCCGCCTGCGGGCAGCCATTCCAGAGGCGCGGGTGGTGATCGCCAACGAGCGCGAATACCGGCCGCCGGCGCGTCCGGCGACCGGATGCGGTCAGGTGACGGGTGTCATCAACGGCTCTGGCGCTCTCGCCCCGCCCCGCATGGAGGGCACCGCCATCGATGTGTGGGGCAAATGGTGGGCGCCCCTCATGAAGCCGCGGCGCGAAAGCTTCTGGCAGATCACGCCCTTGCCGGCGGACAGCCCGCTCTGCCGCTAGAGCCTGATCCGATCAGGTTGAATCAACCTGATCGGTGAATCAGTCTCTAAATCATTGATAGAGAATGCGTGGTCCGATCTGCCTGCGGTGCAGGCTGACCGGACCACGCATTCTCAGCACTCTCCGCGCCCATCTGTCGGTCCAGGCATTGAGACGGCCCGAAATGCGGGCGCGATCTCCTGCGTCCCATCATAGGTAACCGAAACTCAGCTGTTGGCTCGGCGGCGTCATTGGCTTGCCGCTGGAGCGCTCCGGCTGTCGTTGGGTGGGAAGGGGCGAAGGAGGGGTGCTCGGATTCGAGCGCCCGCTCATGATCGCTCACGCCCGGTGCGCTGCATGTCGTGCGTCGGCACGGCACTTCTGACCATCGCGACAGGATGGCCCTCAAACGAAAAGGGCGTGGCTTGCGCCACGCCCCCTCGTGCTTCGATCCTGTAAAGGGATCAGAAGTCCATTCCGCCCATGCCGCCGCCGGCCGGCATAGCAGGCGCGGACGCCTTCTTCGGCAGTTCGGCCACCAGGGCTTCGGTGGTGATGAGAAGGCTGGACACGGAGGCCGCATCCTGGAGCGCGGTGCGCACCACCTTCGCCGGATCAATGATGCCGGCCTTCACCATGTCCACATAGGTCCCGGTCTGGGCGTCGTAGCCGAAAGCATAGTCCGACCTCTCGAGCACCTTGCCGACCACCACGGAGCCATCATCGCCGGCATTCTGGGCGATCTGGCGGGCAGGAGCCTGGATCGCCTTGCGGACGATCTCGACGCCGGTCTTCTGGTCCGCATTGGCAACCTGGATGCCCTCCAGGGCCTTCACGGCGCGCAGCAGGGCGACACCGCCGCCGGGCAGGACGCCCTCTTCCACCGCAGCGCGGGTGGCGTGAAGGGCATCGTCCACGCGGTCCTTCTTCTCCTTCACCTCGACTTCGGTCGCCCCGCCGACGCGGATCACCGCGACGCCGCCCGCGAGCTTCGCCAGACGCTCCTGGAGCTTCTCGCGATCATAGTCGGAGGTGGTCTCCTCGATCTGCGCCTTGATCTGCGCGACGCGGGCGTCGATCTCGGACTTCTCGCCATTGCCGTCGACAATGGTGGTGTTCTCCTTCTCGATCACCACCTTCTTGGCGCGGCCGAGCATGGAGAGATTGACGTTCTCGAGCTTGATGCCGAGGTCTTCGGAGATGGCCTGGCCGCCGGTCAGGATCGCGATGTCCTGCAGCATGGCCTTGCGGCGATCGCCAAAACCCGGGGCCTTAACGGCCGCGACCTTGAGGCCGCCGCGCAGCTTGTTGACCACGAGCGTGGCAAGCGCCTCGCCTTCCACGTCCTCGGCGACAATCACCAGCGGCTTGCCGGACTGAACGACGGCTTCGAGAACCGGCAGCAGCTCCTGAAGGCCCGAGAGCTTCTTCTCGTGGATCAGGATGTAGGGGTCTTCGAACTCAACGCGCATCTTCTCGGCGTTGGTGACGAAGTAGGGCGAGAGGTAGCCGCGGTCGAACTGCATGCCTTCCACGACATCCAGCTCGGTCTCGGCGGTCTTGGCTTCCTCGACGGTGATGACACCTTCGTTACCGACCTTCTGCATCGCCTCGGCGAGGAACTTGCCGATCTCGGCATCGCCATTGGCGGAAATGGTGCCGACCTGTGCGATCTCCTCGTTGGAGGTGACCTTCTTCGCATTGGCGGCGAGGTCCTTCACGATGGCGTCCACGGCGAGATCGATGCCGCGCTTCAGGTCCATCGGGTTCATGCCGGCGGCAACCGCCTTTGCGCCTTCCTTCACGATGGCCTGGGCAAGAACCGTGGCCGTCGTGGTGCCGTCGCCGGCAAGGTCGTTGGTCTTGGACGCGACTTCGCGGACCAGCTGGGCGCCGAGATTTTCGAACTTGTCCTCAAGCTCGATTTCCTTCGCCACCGACACACCGTCCTTGGTGATGCGGGGGGCGCCGAACGACTTCTCGATGACGACGTTGCGGCCCTTGGGACCGAGGGTGACCTTCACCGCATTGGCGAGGATATCGACGCCGCGCAGCAGCTTCTCACGGGCGTCGCCCGAAAATTTTACGTCCTTGGCAGCCATGTGCCTAAGCTCCTATTGGGAGAATTGAAGGGGAGGGAAGGGGCTCAGGCCGCCTTCTTTGCGGAGGCGGAAATCTCGACGATGCCGAGGATGTCGCTCTCCTTCATGATGAGAAGGTCCTGACCGTCGATCTTGACCTCGGTGCCGGACCACTTACCGAACAGGACGCGATCACCGGCCTTCACATCGAGCGCCACCAGTTCGCCCTTTTCATTGCGGGCGCCGGGACCCACCGCGACCACTTCGCCCTCCTGGGGCTTTTCCTTCGCAGTATCGGGGATGATGATGCCACCGGCCGTCTTCTGCGCGGCTTCGATGCGCTTCACGACCACGCGGTCGTGCAGAGGGCGGAAACCCATCGGGAAACCTCCAGTTTGCATTGTTCCTTGCGGCGTCGCGACACGACGCCCGCCGCGCATCTAAGGCGCGGCCGAAACGGCTTCAAGGGGGCGGTCGAAAAAAATTGGCACTCCTATTTCGAGAGTGCCAATTCTGCGTGCCGCCGCCGCCGAGGGAACATGCGCGGCTGGTAGCAGTCTCGCCAAATCGCTGCTAACGCATTGTTTTTAAACGATGAAACCAAATTTTGGCCTGGCGGTTTGCACCAAGTGAGCCGACAATCCTTCTCCGAGCCCGTCCTTAAGGATGGGCCGCGTGAAGCGTGGAGGTCGAAACATGGTTTCGGATGGCTTCGTCAAGCAGATGTCCGGTTATGGTCTCGCCACAGCCCGCATTCTTTATCACCTGCCGGATCATCCCGCGTTCCTCCAGGCCTATGTCTGGCAGGACTATGATCTGTGCCCCCATTTCCCTGAATTGCGAAAATTTCTGGAATTCTGGGAACGCGAGCTTGAGGGCAAGCTGCATTCCGTCGCCGTCGCACATAACCAGCTCATCCGTCCGGCCGAGTTCCGCGCCGTGAACGGTATGGTGAGCCTTCACTAGCGTCACCGGGACAGGAGCGAGCGGTTATCATCGCATTTCCCGCCCTGACATGGCCGCTTTCTCGGTGCTAGAAGACCTCCAGCACCGAGGAACGCCGTGGACCATCGCACTCCGAGAACGTCTGAACTTCTCGCCGCCGTCCTGGCTGCACAGGAAGGCGACAAGGTCGCCATCGGGGATCTCGTCAATGCCCTGCGCAATCGCGCGTTCGGCATCCTGTTTCTGATTTTCGGCATCCCGAACTGCATTCCCATGCCGCCGGGCATTCCCGTGATTTGCGGCATTGTGCTGGGGCTGATCGGGCTCCAGATGGCCCTTGGCCGACAGGAACTCTGGTTGCCAGAGCGGATCGCGCGCCAGACCTTTTCCCGCTCCATGCTGGATTCCATCGTGACGCGCTCGCGTCCATACATCGAACGCTTCGAGCGTTTTTCGCGTCCTCGGCTCGAACAGTTCGCTGGCCCGCTGGCCCGACGCATCGTGGGCGCCACGGTGGTCCTTCTCGGTTTTATTCTGCTGCTGCCGATTCCTTTTCTGGGCAATCTCCCGCCCGGCTTTGCCGTCTGCATCTTCGGCCTCGGCCTCGTGGAGCGGGACGGCCTCGTCATTCTCGCCGGCTTCGGCGCGACGATCCTCGGCCTGATGGTGACAGCGCTGATGAGTTGGGCCATCTACCAGGGCGCCATCGCCATCTTCTGAAACCCCTCCCCATCCCATGCGTGTTGACGCCTTCGATTTCCACCTCCCCGAGGCCCGGATCGCCCTGCGCCCCGCCGAGCCGCGCGACACGGCGCGGATGCTCGTCGTCCGCCCCGGCGCCGCGCGAGAGCTGGAGGACCGCAGCGTCCGCGACCTGCCGGATTTCCTGCGCCCCGGCGATGCGGTGGTGGTGAACGACACCAAGGTGATCCCCGCCCGCCTCGACGGCATCCGCACGCGGGACGGCGGCACCGAGGTCCAGATGGAAGCGCCCCTGGTGCGGCGGCTGGGTG
>JASBUY010000076.1 GCA_030147645.1 Aquabacter sp.
ATGGCCGCGAGGGTCACCTCGATCACGCCGCCAAACGCGCCCTTCCATCCCGCGTGGGCCGCGCCCACCACCCGGGCCACCGGGTCTGCGAACAGCACAGGCCCGCAATCTGCGATGGTCACGGCGGCTCCGAGACCGGCAATTGCCGTCACGACCGCGTCCGCCTGGGGCGCGTCGTCCCGGGTCCATGGGGTTTCAAGGATCACCGCATCGGGGGAATGGACCTGCCAGCAGGCAACGAGCGCAGCCGGGGCCAGCCCGAGCGCGTGCGCCATGCGGGCGCGGTTCTCTTCGACTTTGGCGAGATCGTCGCGCGATCCCATCCCGCCATTGAGGCTGGCATAGATGCCCTCGGAGACGCCGCCTGGCCGGGTGAAGAAGCCATGGCGAATGCCCGGGAGGCCGGCAAGGGAGGGGGCTTCGATCTTCATGCGTCCGGCTCCGCGACCGCTTCCTCCGGCGCGAATGCCGGCGGCGGCCCATAGGTTCGATCACACAGGCACAGCACCTTGAACAGGCCGCCCATCTCACCCTCGCCATATCCGGCAAGGCGGGTCAGCGCGGCGGTGACGGCCTTGCGCTGCGAGGCATTGGTGTTCTGCTGGAGCCGCTCAGCCCGCTGCACGATGCCGAGCCGCATCAGGAAGTCGCCCTGGGTCAGCGGCCCATAGGCGGCCGCCCCCTCCGCGAGCGCACGGCGCGCCAAATCGGAAAAATCCACATGGGCCGTGAGGTCCGCTTCGCCCGGCGCCACCAACGGATCCGCATAGCGATGTGCCCGCACGGCCTGTAGCGTGTCGCCGAGCCCGGAGCGGGCCGGTCCGTAATCGATGATGAGCGCCGCCCCGCCCTGCCCCGCGATGCGCCGGGCCAGCAGCGCCGGCACGCCGCTTTCCAGATGCTCCAGCACCGCCCCGGCCGGATGCGGCCCCGGTACATGGCGCGCCAAAGCGGCCCCGAGCGGCGTCGGGCGCGGATCCATGCCGAACACCAGAGCGCCCTCGGAACCGAGCCCGACCCGCCGCTCATGCCAGCCCTGCTCCCCCTTCACGAACTGCGAAATGGGCAGGGCATCGAAAAATTCGTTAGCGAGGACAATGGCCGGTCCCGGCGGCACGTCCTCCAGCCGGTCGTGCCAATGGGGCATCAGAGGCGCCAGCGCCGCCTTCTGGCGGGCGCGCAAAGCGGGGCTGGTTTCCACCAGATGCACCTGCACCGCCTCGCCGAAGGCAGGAACCAGCCGCGCGGCGCGCAGCGCATCCGCCATGAGCGTCCCGCGCCCCGGCCCCAATTCCACCAGGTGCACGCGCTCGGGCGATCCCATCTGCTGCCAAGTGGCCACCGCCCAGAGGCCCAGCAACTCGCCAAACATCTGGCTGATTTCGGGCGCGGTGGTGAAATCGCCCTCCGCGCCCAGCGGATCGCGGGTGATGTAATAGCCATGAACAGGATGGCCGAGGCACAGCGCCATATAACGCGACACCGGCATCGGCCCCTCGGCGGCGATGAGGTCGCGAATTTCTCGGGCGAGCGGCGTCATGTCGGAGGATGTGCTCATACCGCACCCCGCTCGGGCGCGCGCACCGCATGGAGCACGAGCAGGATGCCGCCGATCACGACAGGCACCGACAGCAGCATGCCCATCGTTGTGCCGAAGGCGAGATAGCCGAGTTGGGGGTCCGGCTCGCGGAAGAACTCGCCGGTGATGCGCCCGAGCCCATAACCGATGCCGAAAATGCCCGCCGCCAGTCCCGGCCGCCGCAGAACGCCGAGCCGCACGCTCACCAGCATAATGGCCAAAAGGAGCACGCCTTCCAGAGCGGCCTCGTACAATTGGCTCGGATGGCGCGGCACATTTCCTCCGGAAGGAAAGATCACCGCCCAGGGCGCGTCGGAGGGGCGGCCCCACAGCTCGCCATTGATGAAATTGGCGATGCGGCCGAACAACAGCCCCACCGGCGCCACCACGCCAGCCACATCCAGGAGCGAGAGGACCGGAATTTTGCGCGAACGGGCGAACAGGATAAGCGCGATCAGGGTGCCCGCAAGGCCTCCGTGGAAGGACATTCCACCCTTCCAGACCATGAGCGCTTCCGCCGGATGCTGAAGGAAATAGTCGAGATTGTAGAACAGCACATAGCCGAGCCGCCCGCCGAGAATCACGCCGATGGTCGCCCAAAAGAGGGCATCGTCGAAATCCACCGGCCGCATGGGGGCGGTGCCTCCGCCCCAGAGCGCGCCCCGCGCCGCAATCATGCGCGCCAACTGCCAGCCGATAAGAAGTCCGAAAATATAGGCGAGCGCATACCAGCGGATCGCGAACGGCCCGACGGCGATGAGGACGGGGTCGATGGCGGGAAAGGGGAGCGCGAGCATCATCGGGGGAGCCATCCTCCGGCCGGTGGGGGCCTCCGCATGTGCCTGCTGGGTCGCCGGGCGTCAAGGCGCGGAGCGGGCGGGACAGAAAGAAGCGCTCGCTCCTCCTCTGTTCAGCGCCGCGCTCTCATGGTTCAAGGCGGTACGAATCTACATGGCACAGCGGAGCAGGACGTTGGAGACCATCACGATCACCCTCGCGCTTTTTTTCGCCGTGGTGCTGAGCGGCCCACTCGAACGCCTGTTCCGCATGCGCATCCCGCGCCCCTTCATCCAGATCGCATTGGGAGCGGCGATAGCGCTCAGCACCGACCTCTCCATCACGCTGCATCCCGACGTCTTTTTCCTGCTTTTCTTGCCCCCGCTTCTCTTCCTGGACGGCTGGCGTTCGCCGCGACAGGGGTTTGAACGCGATCTCGCACTGATCCTGGGCCTCGCCATCGGCCTAGTGGTCTTTACCGTCATAGGGCTGGGCATCTTCATCCATTGGATGATCCCGGCCATGCCTCTGGCCGTGGCCTTTGCGCTGGCGGCGATCCTGTCGCCGACGGATACGTTGGCCGTGTCGGCGATCCTCAAAGGGCGGGCCGTCCCCGAGCGCCTTCTTCAGGTTTTGGAAGGGGAATCCCTCTTCAACGACGCGTCGGGCCTCGTCTGCATGCAGTTCGCCGTGGCGGCGGTGATGACGGGAATATTTTCGCTCCGCGCGGCGTGGCAGGAATTCCTGGGGCTTGCGGTGGGCGGATTCCTGACCGGAATGGCGGTGACCTACGCTGTTGCCATGGCCAAGAATATAATCTCCGAAAAATTGGGAGAGGAGGCCGGCGGACAGGTTTTGATCAGCCTGCTCATGCCGTTCGGGGCCTATCTTGCGGCGGAACAGCTCGGCGTCTCTCCGGTTCTCGCCGCCGTCGCGGCCGGCCTCACCATGGGGCGCCTCGAACAGGGCAACAAGGTGGGAGCGGTGACGCGGCTCGACCGCAAAGTGTTCTGGGACATGATCCAGTTCATCGCTAACGGCGTGGTGTTCGTGCTGCTGGGCGAACAGCTTCCAGAGATCGTCGCGCGTGCCGCCCATCTCTTGCAGGTGCCGGAGGAGCACAAAGCGGGCTGGCTGCTGCTTTATGTCTGCTCCATCGTCGGCATTCTCGCCGCCTTGCGCTTCCTCTGGGTTTGGGGCTGCCTGACGGCCGCCGCCACATGGGCGCGCAGCCGGGGCCGCAAAGGTTGGCAGACAGACGGCAAGCAGGTTGCGGCCGCAGCCCTTGCCGGTGTGCGGGGTGCCGTCACCTTGGCCGGCATCCTGGCCCTTCCTTTATTTTTGCCGGACGGCAGCCCGTTCCCGGCCCGCGATCTGTCCATCCTCCTCGCGGCCGGGGTGATCATCGTCTCATTGGCGGTCGCCGCTATCGGGCTTCCGCTCCTGGTGCCACCAGTGGAGCCGGACCAGCAGACCCGCCGCGCCCGCGAGAACTCCGCCATCTATGTGGAAGCCGCGGAAGCAGCGATCAAGGCCATCCAGACGGCGGACCAGCAGATACCATTCAGTGGCGGCGACGGCGCAAAGGACATCTCAAGCGAGCCTGTGGCCCGTCTCATCGAAACCTACCGCAAGCGCATTGCCGCCCATACCGCACCGGATGATCGGGCCGAGATTTTCTTGCAGATGGGAAAGATTGAGCGCGATCTGCAAATCGCAGCCTTGCGGGCGGAACGCGACATCTATTTTCAGGCGGCCCGTGCCGACCGGCTCACCGAAGAGGAGGTGCGCCGGCTGGTCCTTGCGCTCGATCTCATGGAGACACGTCTGCTGGCATCGTGAGGCATGACGTCGCCCCTTGCGATCGCCGCCCCGCGCCCCCATTCTCCGCTCACCTTTCACCAACCGCTCCAGCGGAGGCACCATGACCCAGACCACAGGCAAGCTTTTCGACGAAATGGCGCGCCTCGTGAATGACGCGGCCGGCGTCGCTCAGGGTGTGCGCCGCGAGGCCGAGACCGCTATGCGGGCGCAGATGGAGCGTTTCCTGCGCGATATGGACCTCGTCAAACGCGAGGAATTCGACGTCGTGAAGGACATGGTGGCCGAGGCCCGCATGGAGAATGAGCGCCTTGCCGCCCGCATCGCGGAGCTGGAAGCGCGCGTCGCAGCCCCCGCCCCGATTCCGGGCGCGCCCCCGGAAGTCAGCTGACGAGCACAGCACAGCCTGGGGAAAGCAGCCTGCGCTGCAATATCTCGTAGGCGCGCGGCATTGCGCCGCGATATAGTGCTTATGTGGCGATTCGGAGCCGGATCGTCGCGCACAGCGCGACGGGGCGCAGCTCGCCACGGCACACCGGCCCCTGGGGGCGGTGGAGCCGCCGGTACGCTGCGTCGCGCAAATCTTGAGGCCGCGCATATATCCCAGCGGCCTTTCGCGGTTTGAGTTCCGTGGAGTACCGCCGTTCGACCGTCTCCGCGTCCCTCAAACCGCGAGGTCGAGGCATGTCTCTCATTGACATCGAAGCCGAAGCTCCGGCCAATCCCGTCGATTTGGTCGAACGGCTCGCCGCCGTGCACGATTGGTCCTTCGAGCGCTCCGACGAGGACGAGATCACCCTTTCTCTCAACAGCCGCTGGACGGACTGCCATGTCTCGTTCCAGTGGATGGACGAGATTGAGGCGCTGCATCTCGCCTGCGCCTTCGACTTCAAGGTGCCGGAGGGCCGCAGGCCCGAAGTGCTGAAGTTGCTCTCGCGGATAAACGAGCAGATGTGGCTCGGCCATTTCGACCTGTGGGATCAGGAAGGCGTCATCATGTTCCGCCATGCCTTGGTGCTGGCGGGCGGCGCCACCGCCTCGGACCGGCAGTGCGAGGCCATCCTCGATGCCGCCCTCGATGCTGTCGAGCGCTACTATCCCGCCTTCCAGTTCGTGGTGTGGGCCGGCAAGACCGCCCGCGAGGCCATGGACACGGCGCTTTTCGAGACCGTCGGAGAAGCTTAAGACTAGGACATCC
>JASBUY010000081.1 GCA_030147645.1 Aquabacter sp.
TGATGTCATAGACCGCATAGCGATCCGAGGGGCCGGGCAGCGCCACGTCCGCGCCGCGCGGCACCGGGGCCGGCTTCAGGTCGCGGTCATCCTCCGGGGGCAGGCTTGCAAGCTTGCGCTCTACGCCCAGCAGCGGGCTGCGCGCCGCAGGCTTGGGCGGAAGGGCGACGATGGCGGGCGGCGCGGGCTCGGCGCTTTCCAGCGCGGCGAGCGGGTGAGGCGGGGGAAGCGGCACCATTTTGGTGCGCGGCGCCGCATCGGCCACTGTGGTGTCTTCCGGCACGGGCGCGGTCAAGGTGAAGGGGGCCGAGCCGCCAATGGGCGCGAAGGCCCAATGGGCCTCAAGCTTCGCATCGCCGAGTGGCGCGGCAGCAGGATCGCGTGCGGCGACCTTTTGCGCCGCCGCCTGGACTTCGCTTGGCTGGGGCGTCGGGGGAAGCGCGTGCGCCTGCGGCCCGAAGACGATGGGAACGATTACTTCCGCCTCTTCCACCGCCGCGCGGGCAAAGGGAAAATCCAGGCCCGGATGAGGGATATAGCCGGCGGACTGGAACGCCGCCGCCATGATCCCCGCAACCCCCAGAACGGCACCCGCAAGCCGCAGGCTGAGGCGGGGTGCCCCTTCGGTGTCCAGAGGGAAAAGCACGGCCGCATCGGCGGGGGACCTGGCGGCGAGGGCGGAAGAACGGCTCATGGGTCCCCTTACGCAACATGCACAAGTTAATGGAACGTTCATTTCTTCAGCTGGGGCGCGCGCTTGGCCATGAGCCATGGTTTCCGCGCAAAACCCTGCGCAGACCGCGTCCGCCTCGCCAAAGAAGCTGCAGTTCCTCTTCGCGTTACGATGCCGGTTCCGAAGCGTGTTCGCCGCAGGCGGCGAAACGGTGTCCCGAATGCGTCGGAACATCGGACAACATCTCTGAGGGAGAGTATCAGGCGAACTTGGTAACCATTTCCTTGACGCCGGCTGACCGGGCACAAATCGCCGCGAACGGGAATCCGCAGCGGTGTGCGGGCGCAGGTCCGGGGGCAGCGGCCGGTCCCTTCTAGAGCCTGATCCGATCAGGTTGAATCAACCTGATCGGTGAATCAGTCTCTAAACTATTGATAGAGAACGTTTTACCGATCTGATTGCGATGCAATCAGATCGGAACGTGCTCTAGAGGGCACCGGAAAGTGTTTATTTGTCAGGAGGATAGGGATTTCGCCTGGGGCGTTCGTCCCGCTCACTCCAAGACGATCTTGACCTTCTCGCCGTATTTCAGCTTCGAATCCCGGTCGAGGCCGTTGAGGATCAGGAAGCGTTCCAGCGGGCGGTCGGGCACCTGCATGCGCGCCGCCATCTTCTCCACCGTATCGCCGATGCCTACGCTCACGGTGCGCAGGCGGAGCGGCTTCACGGTCTCCGCCTCGTCGGTGGAGACGCGGCGGAAGGTTTCGGCGGCGGCGCGGAACTGCTTGTCCAGTTCCGGCGTCAGCGAACGGGCGGCGAAAATCAGGCGATAGACGTCGGACCCGAAGCGGATGGCGAACATGCGGAACGACCATTGCTCGCCGCGCGCCACGGCCGTCGCGGCGGAAAAGCCGTTCACGCTGAGGCTCTCTACCGAATTCACCTCCACCCCGTCGATCCAGCCGGAGGCCAGATATTGGCCGAGTGATTGGTCGCCGGAAACCCGCACGGCATCGAGGCGCAGCGCCTCCGTGCCCGTGCCGTTGGCGCCCAGCACGGCCTGCGAGGTGTTCTCCAGCGTGAAGCCTTCGGGCGCCAGAAAGGTGAAGCCGAGCTTGGGGTGGAAGAATTTCCGGCCCCGTACGAAGCCTTCCTTGGGATCATCGCCATAGACCATGCCGTCAATGGCTCCGAGATAGGCGTTGCGGTCCTTCTCGGCATTGGCGGCCGCCGGCGAGGCGGCATATTGGCGGGCATTGGCAATGGCGATGGAGACGCGCTCCGGCGTCGCCGGATGACTGGAGAGGAAGTCCATGTCGGGCGTCGTCGTGGTGCTTCCAAGCCCGCCCACCGAGGCGGTCTTCAAGGCGGACTGTCGCCCCATGTCGGTCAGAAAGCGCGAGGCGCCATAGGGGTCGAAGCCCGCCCGCGCGGCGATGCCCACCCCGATCGCGTCGGCCTCCAATTCCTGTCCGCGCGAGAAGCTCGCCAGCGACATGCGGGACTTCTGCATGGCAAGCGCGCCGAGGTCCGGATCGTTCACGACGTCCGAAATGACCCGGCTCACCAGAACCGCCTGCTTCACCTGATCCTCGCGGATGGAGGCATGGCGGGCGATCACATGGGCCATTTCGTGGGACAGGACGGAGGAGAGTTCCGACGTGTCATTGGCCAGCGCGAGCAGGCCGCGCGTGACGTAGAGCGAACCGTCCGGCAGCGCGAAGGCATTGATGGCGGCCGAGTTCAGCACCGTGACGCGGTATTTCAGGTCCGGCCGTTCGGAGGCCGCCACCAGCCGCTCCACCACCTGCTGGATCAGTGCTTTCAACTCGGGGTCGTCATAGGCCCCGCCATAGCTCGCCACCAGCCGTTCATGCTCGCGCCGCTGGGCGGGCGACATCATGTCCATCTCGCTGGAGCGCAGCACGGCGGGCTGGGGCTGGGCGCCGGGGCTGCTGAGGCTTTCGGCGTCGAGCCCGGCGCAGGCGGCAAGGGCGAGCGCGCAGGCAAGGGCGAGCGCGGCGCGCACGGGGCGCCCGGCCGGTCCTCTCGCAGCACGCATGCCCATGGCGCCCAAACCCATTCCTCCTCGCCTTCGCTTCGCCCGGTGCGGCGCTTTGACCGCCACTGTGCGCGCCATCATGGCGGGACCGAGGCCGCGACCCGGTTTCGCCATAGGCGTGGCGCGCGGATGGCGCGGGGCTGGTCCACCCCTTGGTGTGCACCAAAACCCATAAAGACAATTTACCTGCTGCGGCGCCGCGACAA
>JASBUY010000112.1 GCA_030147645.1 Aquabacter sp.
CCGGCACGGCCTGGTGGGCGACCGCGAGGCGTGCGGCACCCCCTCCCGAGGGTGTCCCGGACGGCAAGGCGGGCGCGGAGACCGGCGCCCCGGCCGGCGCGTCCCCCATGTCGCGCAGCTTGCGCAGCGCCTCCTCGGGGCTCGGCAGATCGGCGGCGAATGCAATGCGCACCAGCACCATTTCCGCCGCCTGGGCGGGCTTGGCGGCGGACTGGGTCTCGGCCATGCCCTTCAGCAGCATCTGCCAGACGCGCGAGAGATCGCGCACCAGGAGGCGCGCGGCGAAATCGGCGCCGCGCTCGCGCTCCGCCTGGACCAGCGACGCATCGGCGGCGGTTTCGGGCACGAGCTTGAAGCAGGTGACGAGATGGGTGAATTCGGCAAGATCCGCCAAAATCACCGCCGGGTCGGCGCCGGAATCATACTGGTCGCGAAATTCCTTCAAGGCGCGCTGGGGATCGCCCGACATCACAGCCTCGAACAGGTCGATGACGCGCGCCCGGTCCGCGAGTCCGAGCAGGCGACGCACCTCTTCCGCGCCCACCTTGCCGCCGCCATGGGCGATGGCCTGGTCCAGCAGCGACAGCGAATCGCGCACCGAGCCTTCCGCCGCCCGCGCGATGGTGGAGAGGGCTTCCGCCTCGATCTCCACGCCTTCCTTGGCGCAGACCCGGCCGAGATGGGCGGCCAGAACACCAGACTCCACCCGGCGCAGATCGAAGCGCTGGCAGCGCGAGAGGACGGTCACCGGCACCTTGCGGATCTCGGTGGTGGCGAAGATGAATTTCACATGCTCCGGCGGCTCTTCCAGCGTCTTCAGCAGCCCGTTGAAGGCGGCCGTGGAGAGCATGTGGACTTCGTCGATGATGTAGACCTTGTAGCGCGCCATCACCGGGCGGTAGCGGGCGCTCTCGATGATCTCGCGGATGTCGTTGATGGAGGTATTGGACGCGGCGTCCATTTCTATCACGTCCACATGGCGCGATTCGATGATATCGCGGCAATGCTTGCCCATCACCGACAGGTCGAGCGATGGCCCACCGCCGCCTGCCACGGGCTCGTAATTCAGCGCCCGCGCCAGAATGCGGGCCGTCGTCGTCTTGCCGACACCCCGGACGCCCGTGAGGATATAGGCCTGCGCGATCCGCCCCGAGGCGAACGCATTGGAGAGCGTGCGCACCATCGGCTCCTGGCCGATGAGGTCGTCGAAGGTGGAGGGGCGATATTTGCGGGCCAGCACGCGATAGGGCGCGGCGGCCGCCGGGGCGGTCGGGGCGGGAAGGTCGAAACCGGGGCTGTCGTCGGGCATGTCCGCGCTCATGGGGCTTACATAGCACCGCCCCGGGCGATCCCGACAGGCCTATCGGCGCCGCGCCGCCGAAGAAGTCATTTCGCCTGGCGCAGGGCCTCGGCACCGCGCACCCGCACGCAAACATAGCGGCGGTAGCCGTCCTTGAACTGGGCCAGCGCCTCGGCGTCCAGCTTGGCGGGGACGGATGAAGAGATGGAGGCCTTGCAGGCGTCCTCGGAATTGAACACGCCCGCCTGGGTGACGACATGGGTCTCCGGGCCGACCAAGGCCTGGAGAAGAACGACGGCGATGGCCCACATGCGCGCCTCCTACGAACCGCACCCGGCCGGACGCCGCCCCGGCAGCAGAATGAGCGGGGAGAAATTGGCGCGGCCGATGGCGGGAAAAACGCCCTCCTCGAAGAGGGCAGGAGTGGGAGGCTGGACAGAGACCCGAGACCGGGCTCGTTGGGGCTGCTTCCTTCCGGACCTGACCCGGTTGGCGAGTGGCTCGTCCACCGCCAACCTCCCGGCGCCTATATCGCGGCAAAGCGCGACTTTTGCAAGGCGGGCCCTCTTTCCGCAGATCAGCGGGCAATGCGGCTTGAAAGGGACGGCCCCGCGCCGCATAGGACAGGCCATGATTGCCGATCCCGCCGCGCCCTTCGCTCTCGACCCCCGCCTGGCCGCTGACGGGCCTGCTTTGGGCGACCTCCCCCTGTGCCATGTGCGCCTCGTGGACGATGCCCGCTTCTTTTGGATCGTCCTCATTCCCCGCCGTGCCCGGCTGGTGGAGATCATGGATCTGCCGGCGCAGGACCGGAGCGTTCTCATGGAGGAGATCGCCCTGGCGGGAGCGGCCCTCAAGTCCGAAAGCGGCTGCGAAAAGCTGAATGTGGCGGCGCTGGGCAATATGGTTTCGCAGCTCCATGTGCATCTGGTCGGACGGCGCGCGGGTGATGCGGCCTGGCCGGGACCCGTCTTCGGCGTCGGGACGCGCGAGCCGCTCGGCACCGGGCTCGACGCGCGCGTGGAGCGCCTGCGGGCCGCGCTCTGCCTCTGAGACCAAGCGCCCGGGGGCAGGGTCCTTGCCTGCCTCGCGCGTGCATGCGAGGGTCGCCGACCCTTCCGATCGCCTCAGGCGCGCTCCATGTCTTCCTCCCTTCCCGATCTCGGCCCCTGGCCGGCCCTCGGCTATGTCGGCCACCCCTTCGACCGTGCCGCGCATAAGCGCGCGGACGCGGAGGCGCTGCTGGCGGAGCGGAACGCGCGGACCTATCTGCTCGGCGGCGAATTCGTCGCGGCGCGCCGGCTCGGCGACTGGCTGGAGCCGCTGTTCGAGCCCGACCATGCCCGCGCCCTCGGCGCCGGGGCGCCGCTTTTCCTCGGCTTGTTCGACGGTGCGCCGCGCTTTGCCATGCGCTTTGACCCGGGACAGCGCGAGACGATGGAAGCCGGGGGGCTGTTCGTCTCCGACCTGCGCTCCATCGCAGCCGGGGGCGTCCTACCGCCTGAGCATCTCTCGCCCATCGCCTGCGGCAAGGCGCTCGGCACCTGGCACGGCCGGCATCGCTTCTGCGCCAATTGCGGGCAGGAAACACACGCTCGCGACGGCGGATGGCGGCGCGAATGCCCCGCCTGCGGCGCCCAGCATTTTCCCCGTACCGACCCCGTGGTCATCATGCTCACCGCCCTGGGCGATCGTTGCCTGCTGGGGCGCCAGCCGCAGTTCGCGCCGGGCATGTGGTCGGCGCTCGCCGGCTTCGTGGAACCCGGCGAGACGCTGGAGGAGGCAGTGCGGCGGGAGATTTTGGAAGAGGCCGGCGTGAGGGTCGGCGCGGTGCGCTATCACGCCTGCCAGCCCTGGCCGTTCCCCATGTCGCTGATGATCGGCTGCCTCGCGGAGGCCGAGAGCGAGACCTTGGTGGTGGACCGCAACGAGTTGGAAGATGCCCGCTGGTTTACGCGTGCCGAAACCGCCACCATGCTGGCCCGGAGCCATCCCGAGGGGCTTTTCACACCTCCCCCTGTCGCCATCGCGCATCATCTGATCCGGGCCTTTGTCGCCGGCTCATGATTTTTCCGAATGCCATGGCGTTCGCCCCGCGAGGTCGGTAAGGTCGAACCGTCGAGCCGAAGGGGGCGGGGGCATCGATGGCGGACCAGGCGTATGACCATTCGAGGGATGGCGAAGGAATAAAGTCGGGCAAAGACGCGCGGCGTCTGGTTTGGGGCTTCTGGAAATTGCCGGATGGCGCCGATGCCCGACCCCGGCGGCGCCCCGCCAATCTCGTCTATGGCCGGGAGGAACCCGTCCCGACGCCGACCTTGCTGGCCCTTGCCATCCAGCACGCCATGCTGGCGCTGACCTACCTCATCTATCCCCTCATCGCCGCCTCGGTGGCAGGCTTTTCGGATGTGGAGCTTGAAACCCTCCTCAGTGTGTCCGCCTTGTGCATGGGCATCGCGACCATCGTGCAATGTGCCCGCTCGCGCTTCGGCAGCGGCCTGCTGATCGTCCACATTCCCTCGCCCGGCGCGATACCGCTGGCGCAGCAGGCCTTCCTTCTCGGCGGGGCGGGCATGGTGGCCATGAGCACGCTCATTCTCGGGGTGAGCCAGCTGTTCGCGGCCCGGCTGATCCGTCCGCTTCAGATTCTGCTGCCGCCGGAAGTCTGCGGCGTTGCCGTCACCATGCTGGGGGTTTCGCTCGCCGATGCGGGGCTGCGGCGGGCGTTTGCGACCCCGGATGCCCAGCTTGTCATCCATCACGGCGCGCTCGCGACGGCCCTGCTCACCCTGGGAGTCGCGGTCGGCATGACCGTGTTTGCGCCCCGCGCGGCGAAGCTGTTCGCGTTGCTGACCGGGGCGGTGGTGGGCTGGGCCTTCGCCTATCTGTTCGGCGTCGTCCACGTGGACATGGCCGGAGAACTGGCGAAAGTCAGCCTCGTGGCCCTGCCGTCCTTGTCGCTGCCCTCCTGGCGATTCGACATTTCGCTCATCCCGGTCGTTGGGCTCGTGCTCGCCATGTGCCTGCTGGACGTGTTCAGCACCACCGTCACCCTGGAGCGCATGGATGATGCCGACTGGCGGCGCCCCAATATGCGTGCCACCCAGCGGGCCGTCACCGCGAGCGGCATCGGCAACATCCTGGCGGGCCTTGCCACCGGATTTCCCATCGCCACCTCCTCTTCGGCGGTGGGCCTCGCCTTCGCCACCGGGGCCACGTCGCGGATCATCGGCGTGGTGGCGGGAGCCATGGTTTTCGCCGCCGCCTTCTTTCCCAAAGTCATCATGGCGCTGAGCCTGATCCCCTCGCCGGTGATCGGCGGCATCGTTCTGTTCACCGCCTCCTTCATGATCGCCACCGGCATGAACCTGATCCTGACCCACCGGCTCAACGACCGGCGGATCTTCATGGTGGGTCTGTCGGTGATCCTCGGCCTCGCGGCCTGCATCTTCCCACTGATCAGCCAGGTACCGGGCTGGGCGCACCCGGTCTTTTCCACGCCCCTCACCGTCTCGGCCACCGCCGCGATCCTGCTCAACCTGATCTTCCGTATCGGGGTGGCGCAGGAGGGACGGCGGGAGATTACGGTGGAGGAGAATGCCTTCCTCGCCACCCGCGCCTTCATGGAAAAGATGGGCGATCAATGGGGCGCACGGCGCGACATCATCGGCACCACCGTCCTCGCCACAGCGCAGGCCATCGAAATGCTCCGCAACGGCGATGTCTGCACCGGCCCGATGGAGCTTCACGCCCGCTTCGATGAGACCTCCATCGACATCCACATCCTCTATCATGGCGATGTGGTGGTCCTGCCCGCGGCCCGGCCCATGCCGGAGGCGCTGCTGGGAGAAAAGTCGGAAGTGCTTGGGTTCTCAGCCTTCCTTCTGACGCAGCTCGCCGACAAGGCACGCTTTTCCCACCGTCAGGACCGGGCCTGCGTCTCGCTGCATTTCCACCACTGATGGCGCTTTCCACATGCCGGCGCAGTTGAACCGGCCGCCATTTGCGGGTCAGATGCGTCGGAACGAATCCGCCGCAGCGGGCGCCGGATGTAAGGATTGCCAGTCCGTTGAGCGGAAGCGTACGCGCAAAAGGGAGCGGCCCGTCCCGCAATACGCAGGGCCGTCGGGCGCTGTCGCGGCTGCGCTTGCTTCTGGCCCCGCCTCGGGCGGAAGTCCGGCAGGGCCGGCGCCCTCCGGAACTGATTTACGGCCTCACCGACCGCGTCCCCGTCCCGGCGCTCCTGCCCCTCGCGGCCCAGCACGCCATGCTGGCGCTGACCTATCTCATCTATCCCATCGTCGCCTTGGCAGAGGCCGGGGTGGACCCGCACCGGGCGCAATCCATCCTCACATGCTGCACGTTGTGCATCGGGCTCACCACCATCCTCCAATGCCTGCCGACGCGGTTCGGAAGCGGCTATCTCGGCGTCCATGTGCCCTCGCCCGGCGCCATACCGCTGGCGGTCCAGTCCCTGAGCCTTGGGGGGCCGGCACTGATGGCGGCAAACACCGTCATCATGGGATGCCTGCAACTGGTGGTGTCGCGTTTGGTGCGGCCGTTGCGCATCCTGCTGCCCCCAGAAGTCTGCGGCGTCGCGGTGACCATGCTGGGCGTGTCGCTCGCCGCCCCCGCGCTGCGCCGTGCCCTCGGGATGCAACTGGGCGATCATCCTTTGGTGGATGGCGGCGCGCTGTTCGTGTCCAGCCTCACGCTGGGCATCATCGTCTGCGTGACGGTGTTCGCCCCCCGCCGGATCAAGCTGTTCGCTGTGCTCGCGGGGGCCTCCGTGGGTTGGATGAGCGCGGTCGCGGGCCGGGTGGACACGACCGACGTCTCTGCGGCGCTGCGCATGGTGGATACGGTCGCCCTGCCCCATCTCGCTTTGCCCGCCTTCCAGTTCGAGCCGGCCTTGCTGCCGCTCATGGGGCTGATGGTGATGATGGGCGTGGTGGACGTGCTCTCCACCACGGTCTCACTGGAAAAGATGAATGACGCCGATTGGCGGCGGGCCGACATGGGGGCCGCCGGCCGCGCCGTGACCGCAACCGGCATCGGCAATATTCTCCAGGGCATGGTGACGGGCTTCCAATCCTCCCTGTCCTCCTCGGCGGTGGGCCTCGCCTTCGCGACGGGGGCCACGGCGCGGGTCATCGGAGTGGCGGCAGGCGTCGCCATGGTGGCCACGGCCTTCTTTCCGAAGATCATTCTGGCCCTCACCCTGATCCCCTCGCCGGTGGTGGGCGGCATCCTGCTCTATACGGCTGCCTATCTTCTGGTGGCGGGCATGGACCTCATCCTCTCCCGCCGCCTGTCGGAACGCCGCGTGTTCCTGGTGGGGCTGTCCATGCTGGCGGGCCTCTCCGTGGCGCTGCTTCCCATCAACCAGCAATTGCCGCTCTGGGCGCAGCCCTTGTTCTCGACCCCGCTGACGGTGGGCGCGAGTTGCGCGATCCTGCTCAACCTCCTGTTCCGCATCGGCATAGCCCGCGAGACAGGGGAGATCGTGTCCGCCGGCGCGCCGGCCTTTGTGACGGTCCAGTCCTTCTTGGAGCGTCAAGGCGGTCTCTGGGGCGCACGGCGCGACGTGGTGGCGGCAGCCATTCCCGTGGCCGCGCAGGCGCTGGAACTGCTTCAGGACAATGAGATCGCCACCGGCCCGGTGGAGCTGCGCGCGCGCTTCGACGAAGCGCATCTCGACGTATTCCTGCTCTATGAGGGCGAGGTGATGGAGGCGCCCAAGGAGCGCCCCTCGCCCGAGGCCCTGCTCGGGGACGCACGGGCCGTGGCGGGCTTTGCCGCCTATATGCTCACCCGCCTCAGCGACAAGGTGACGTTCGGACGTCAGGGGACCCGCGCGCGCATCACGCTGCGCTTTGACCATTGAGGCGGCGGCGGCGCCTCAATCCGCCAGTTCCAGCCGCAGATCCAGCGTCGATTTGCGCCCCACATCCGCGCCATGAGTCGCGATGAAGCCGTCCGCCGCGGCGCGGCCGAGGTCGCGCAGATGCTGAAGGAAGGCCCATTCCGCATTGAGCTTGGACGAGAGGTCGAAATCCACCAACTGGTCCGCGCCGCCCACCCGGTGAAGGCGCACCCGGCGGAAGCCCGACGTGCCGAGGGCCAGGCGGGAGAGCATCTTGCCCTCGATCAGCTGGGTCACCTGGTCGATGGCACGCAACTGGGCCAAAAGCGACGCGTTGAAGGTGATCTCGTTGATGCGGTTCTGGATCTCGGCGGCGGTGCGCGGGGTCTCCTCGCGCAGGACCGGATTGATCTGGACCAGCACGATGTCGTCCGCGCCCACATGCTGATAAAGCGGCAGGAGCGGGGGATTTCCCATATAGCCGCCGTCCCAATAGGGCACGCCGTCGATCTCCACCGCCTGGAAAATGAAGGGCAGGCAGGCCGAGGCCATCACGGCGTCGGCGGTCATGTCCTCATGGCCGAAAATGCGTGCGCGGCCGGTATGGACATTGGTGGCGGAGATGAAGACCTTCACGTCCGAAGCGCGGATGGCCTCGAAATCCGCATGGGCCTCGACG
>JASBUY010000116.1 GCA_030147645.1 Aquabacter sp.
GTCGATCCCCAGCCGTCCCATCACCGCGCCGAGGGCGATCTGGACCAAGGGCGGAGCCACATGCGGCAGGAGCCGGCTGATCCAGCTCCCCAGCACCACGGCGATGAGAAGGATGAGAACGAGATTGAGCGTCGCCATGACGATGCCTCGAACCCGTCCCCCGATTCGCGGTGGTGCGACGGGCCGGGGGAAGGTGCTCAGTCCTTGATCAGGGGCTGGCGTGGCGGCCTCAGCGCGGACATGAGCGGCTCGCTGACATCCAGATGGCCCTCCACCAGATGCCGCGGCGTCAGCGCCAGCCAGGTGTTGAGCGAGATGTCCTTGTGGGCCATGGCGAAGGGGAATTTGAGGTTCGGGATGCCCACATGGTCCATGGAAGGCGGGACCAGGATGTCCGGACTCTCCGGCTCGACCTCGGGATTGCGCGGGCCGACAATGTCAGCCCCGCGGGTGCCGACGATGAGTTGCATCAGGCGGGTCATCAGAATCTCCTTGCCACTTCCCCTTCAGGGGCGATGCGCTTTGCGCGAGGGGATGTCCGGGTGTGAAGCCGATGCCGGCGCGCGGAGCCCGGAAAGATCGTGCCGTTCATGTTCGCCCGTGCGCCTTGGACACCATAAGCATGGCAGGGCGGGCATAGTCCTGGCAAATGAACGCCAATATACAAGCGTCATACGACAGTATATTTATTGCAAATACGATCACCTCCATGGTGCCTCGCATATGAGGGCGCCGCGCACCGGCGGATACGGGCTCGAAAACCTAAGTATGATCGCCCGACCCCAAGGGCCGATACCATCGCACCCCCAGATCTCCGAAACTTCCTGCCAGCAGTGCGCAGCTTTCACACCGGGACAGGCAATCGAGCTCTCCCCAACAGGTGACGGCGCACTGACTGGTTATGGAGCAGAGCATGGCAGACCAATCTCTTCCCGTTTCCGGCACGGCCCTGCCGCCCGGAACGAAAGCGCCGGAATTCACGCTGTCCGCGACGCCGGACCAGACGCTGTCTTTGGCCGAAATGCGGGGGCATCCGGTGATCCTCGCTTTCTATCCCGCCGACTGGAGCCCGGTCTGCGGCGATGAGGTCAGCCTCCTCAATGAGGTCCTTCCGGAGTTTCACCGTTTCGGCGCCCAGCTCGTCGGCATTTCCACGGACGGCGTGTGGTGCCATGCGGCCTTTGCGGCGGAGCGCAAGCTGCACTTCCCTCTGCTGGCGGATTTCGAGCCCAAGGGCGAGACCGCCCGGCGCTATGGCGTCTATCGTGCGAGCGAGGGCGTGGCGGACCGCGCCCTGTTCGTGATCGATGCCGAGGGCATCATCCGCTGGTCCTATGTGTCTCCGCTGGGCATCAATCCCGGTGCGGACGGAATCCTTGAGGCGCTCGAACCCCTCGCTCCCCGCACGGAAGGAGCCGCAGCATGACCCGCCCCATCCCCCCGCTCGCCGCCGATGATCACGTTCTTGGCGATCCGGCCTCCGCCGTCACGCTGGTGGAGTATGGCGACTACCAGTGCCCCTATTGCGGCGAGGCCTATCCCGTCCTCAAGGCCGTTCAGAGCGCCATGGGCCGAAAACTGCGGTTCGTCTTCCGCAATTTCCCGCTGGTTGAGGTGCACGCCCATGCTTTGCGTGCGGCTCAATTCGCCGAGGCGGCAGCGGAAGCCGGCCTGTTCTGGGAGGCGCATGATCTGCTCTACGAGAACCAGGACACCCTTGATGACCGCAGCCTCGTCGCCTTTGGCGATCGCATGGGCCTCGACCGCGCCCTGCTGGCGGCAGCGTTCGAGGGCCGGCACAACGAGAAGATCCAGCGGGATTTCCTCGGCGGCGTGCGGGGCGGGGTGAATGGAACCCCGAGCCTGTTCATCAACGGCCAAATCTATGAAGGCGAGCGCGATGTGGACAGCCTCATCGAGGCGCTGAGCGCGGCGGCGATGGTGCGCCTCTAGCGCACGTTCCGATCTGATTGCATCGCAATCAGATCGGTAAAACGTTCTCTATCAATGTTTTAGAGCCCGACTTGCCCGATCGCGCCGGGGCTGTCGCCGCCGGTGCGATCCTCCTGCCAATGACAATGATGG
Source organism: Aquabacter sp. (assembly GCA_030147645.1). Lineage (GTDB taxonomy): Bacteria > Pseudomonadota > Alphaproteobacteria > Rhizobiales > Xanthobacteraceae > Aquabacter. The sequence goes on from JASBUY010000116.1 coordinate 2,086, forward strand.
TAGCAGCCATGACCCTTCAGCACAGCGCCCGCCCGGAGCGCGCCAGGGGGCTGAGCCTTGCGCTCGGCCACGGAACCACGTTCGCGATGGCGGCTGCGGCCGGCCTTGCCATCGCCAATATCTATTACAACCAGCCGATGCTCGAACTGATCGAGAGCGATCTGCCGGATCGCCTCGCCGGCGCCATCCCCACCGCGACCCAGCTTGGTTATGCGGCGGGGCTTTTCCTGCTGGTGCCGCTGGGCGACCTCGTGGAGCGCAAGCGGCTCATCGTGCTGCAATTCGCTCTGCTTTCGGTGGCCCTTGGCCTTGCCGCCATCGCGCCCAATGCCGCGATGCTGGTGGTGGCATCGCTGGCGGTGGGCCTGCTGGCGACGGTGGCGCAGCAGATCGTCCCCTTCGCCGCTCATCTGGCGGCCCCGGAGCGCCGGGGCGCGACGGTGGGGACGGTGATGGCTGGGCTTCTCTCCGGTATCCTCCTGAGCCGGACCCTCGCGGGTTTCGTGGCCGCTCATGCGGGGTGGCGTGAGATGTTCTGGCTCTCCGTGCCTCTGGCGCTGGCCGCCGCCCTCCTGATGGGGCTGGTTCTGCCCCGCAGCAGGCCGGATTCCACCCTGGGTTATGGAAAGCTGCTGCATTCCATCTGGCACCTGTGGCGCGCCTATCCCGCGCTTCGCCTCGCCGCGCTCACCCAGTCGGCGCTGTTTGCCGCCTTCACCGTGTTCTGGACCATCCTCGCCTTCCGTCTGGCGGAGCCTCGCTTCGGCTATGGCGCGCAGGTGGCGGGGTTGTTCGGGCTTGTGGGTGCGGTGGGCATTCTCGCGGCCCCCCTGGCAGGGCGCTTCGCCGACCGGCGCGGGCCGTCGCAGGCGGTCATTCTGGGCGTCCTTGTGACGCTGGCGGCGTGGCTGGTCTTCGGCTTCTGGACCTCGCTGACCGGGCTCGTGGTGGGCGTGGTGTTGCTGGATTTCGGCATGCAGACCGCCCTCGTGTCCAACCAGCACATCGTCTTTGCCTTGCACCCGGAGGCCCGCGCCCGCCTCAATACCGTTCTTATGGGCACCATGTTCCTGGGAGGAGCCTTGGGCTCGGCCCTCGCGACTCTCGCGTGGCAGGCCGGCGGCTGGCTGTCTGTGAGCATCCTCGGCATCGGCTTCGCGCTCATTGCCACTGTGCTGCAAGCGCTCGCGTGGCGCCGACGCGCCTGAGGCCCGCTTCCTGCGGGGTGGGCGCCGGCCCGGCAGACGGCTGTTGAAATGGCCCCGGCCAGACCCTGCGCTGGCCGGGGCCTTCCGCATGTTCCGCGTGGGTCCTCAGTTTTGGCGCAGGTTCAGTCGTGGTCTTGCGCCCTGCGTCGGTCTAAGGGCGCGCGTGGCCGGTCGCCTGCAGGGCATCATCGATGCAGCGGATCATGTCCTCGCCCGCGAAGGGCTTGGCCAGAAAGCCCACCGCCCCGGCGGCGCGCGCCTGGGTGCGGATCCGGTCTTCGGGAAAGGCCGTGATGAAGATCAGGGGCAGCATGTCGCCCTCGGTGCGCAGGCGGGCCTGCAGGTCGATGCCGCTCATGCCGGGCATCTGCACATCGGTGATGACGCAGACCGTCTCCTCCCGCTCCGCCGACCCAAGAAAGGCTTCGGCGGACTCGAAAACCGTCGCGCCAAGACCAAGGGAGCGGACCAGGCTTTCGGTGGCGAGGCGAACGGCTTCGTCATCGTCGATGATGGCTATCAGCGGAACGTGGAACACGGGCATACACCCCTACAACGCTTGCGGAACCGCTGGGGTGCCGATCTGCCCGTCACGATAGGCGCACGCGCGTCTTGGCTGAATCATACACTTGTTTGCTGGCCTATCCTTTCGCCGCCCGCAGCCCCAGCGCCTCTGCCATCCGCACGAGGTCGGCCAGAGACCGGGCTTCCATCTTCCGCATGACATTGCCGCGATGGATCTTGACGGTGATCTCGCTGAGACCGACCTCCCCGGCCACCTGCTTGTTCATGAGCCCGGCCGTCACCAGCGCCATGATCTGCTTCTCGCGCTCGGTCAGGCTGCCATAGAGGCTGTGCAGGCGGGAGGCAGCCTCCCGCTCGGTGCGGCGGGCGCGGTCGATCTCGATCGCCGCCGCCACCGCGTCGAGCATGTCCTGGTCCCTGAAGGGCTTGGTGAGGAAATCCACCGCCCCTGCCTTCATGGCGCGGACCGTCATGGGGATATCGCCGTGCCCCGTCATGAAAATGATGGGCAGATCCAGGTCCGATCGCAGCAACTGGCTTTGGAAATCAAGACCGCTCACGCCGGGCAGCCGGATATCCAGCACGAGGCAGCGCGGCACGTCTGGCAGCCTTGCCGCCAGCAGGTCCGGCGCCGAGGCGAAGGATGCCACCTCAAGGCCGATGGAGCGGAACAGGCTGGAGAGCGCCTCCCGCAGCTCTGCATCGTCGTCCACAACGATCACGATGGGGCCGGTGGGCGGAGAGGCGGTGCGGCTGAGCGGGCGGCTGGTCACGACGTGATTTCCTTGACGCGATGAGGCGGCGTTTCGCCGGCAGCGGGGAGGGTGACGGTGAGGCGCAGTCCGCCAATGCTCCCTGGGGCGGCCTGGATTGCGCCGCCATGGGCCTCGACGATGGACCGCGAGATGGACAGGCCGATACCGAGGCCGTCCTTCTTCGTGGAGACGAAGGGCGTGAACAGGGAGGGCAGAGTATCGGGTTCAGCCCCCGGCCCGCTGTCCTCCACCTCGATGGCAATTCCCCCGCCGCCCTCGGGGGCGGGGCTTGCGCCGGTGCGGATGGTCAGGGTGCGGGCCTCGGGCGGGACGGCATCCATGGCCTGGATGGCATTGAGCGCGAGATTGATCAGCACCTGCTGCAACTGCACCCGGTCGCCCCGGATGGCCGGAAGGCCGGGCGCCAACCGGAGCACCAGCGCGACGCCGTGGCTGGCGAGCTCCCGTTCGAGCAACGCGACGCTATCTTCCACCAGATCCGCCACATCCACGGGGAGGCGGGCGGGTTCCTCCCGGCGCACCAGGGCCCGCAGCCGGGCGATGACCTCGCTGGCACGGCGCGCATTCGTGATCATGCGTGTCACGCTCTTTTCCGCTTCGTCCAGATCGGGGACCGGACGGCGCATCCACCGCAGGCAGGCTTCGCCATTGGTCACCACCGCGGCCAGCGGCTGGTTCACCTCATGGGCGATGGAGGCCGTCAGTTCGCCCAACGTGCTCACCCTTGTGACATGCGCAAGGTCCGCCTGCGCGCGGTGCAGGTCGTTCTCGGCGCGCTTGCGCTCGGTGATGTCATGGTTCGTTTCCATGATCCCAAGGGTGCGGCCGCGATCATCGCGCTGCAGGGACCACCGGCTGATGCAGGTGACCTTGCGGCCGGCGCGGGTGGTGTGAATCACTTCCCCCTCCCACTGCCCCGTGGCGTGGAGCAGGCGCAGGATCTCACCCAGTGGCGCCGGCAATACACTGCGCAGCAGTGCGTCGGCTGGCTGCCCGAGCGCTTCCTCCCGCGTCCAGCCATACAGGCGCTCGGCGCCCACATTCCAGTAGACCACCGCACCGGCAGGATCACGCACGAAGATGGCGTCATGGGAGAGGTCGAGCAGAGCCGCCTGATCGCGCAGCGAGGCTGTGGCATCCTCGTTCCGCAGGCAGAGCAGAGTGGTCACCGTGATGGCGGCGATGCTCACCACGCAGCGCATGACCGAGGCGAGGTTGTAGTCCTGGGCGTGAATGACGAGGAAGCTCGCCACCGCCAGCATCACGCAGCCCCCACCGACGACGATCAGGCCCGTGCTGCGGAACCAGCTGGAAGCGATCAGCACCACCACCCCATAGAGCACCGCAATGGCCATATCGAGCGGGGACAGTGTGTCGATGAGGAAGATGGCGAGGCAAAGCCCCACCGCGAGGACCTGGCCGACCCAGCGGGACCGAGGTTGCGCCGGCTTGTGGAACAGCACGCGGGAAGAGCCGGGCATGGCTAGGCTCGCCCGCATGCCGGGGGATGGCCCTGAGGCGCGAAAGAGGCTGCAAGCCCGACCCCGAATTCCATGGCGCCCCGCCTCTCGTGTTCCAGATCTGAAACGGCGTGCTGCGTTGCCCGCAGCGCCGGATGGACCTTCCATGCAGAATTATGACAGGGCTGCCGTAGGGTTGCTGTCATATCAAGGTATGGCTCACCCCTCCCGGGATATAACCGTGACCGGTGCCGCACGGCCGAGGATGCTTTCAGCTTGCGCGCATGGAACGGGGCAGGGGCAAACGGAGGTTTTATCCTTCACATTCCAAGTATAATTTTGTCTCCCGCTCCAGCGCTTATTTTCAGGCTCTCCCGGCACCAGACCCGAGGCAGCCCCATGAGCGCGGACAGTCAATCCCAGACCATCGCAGGGCCAGGTGCACGGCCTTCCACCGGCCCGGCGCTGGCCGCGTGCGCGGCTCGCTTGCTGTTCGGCATGCGGCTCGCCACCTCGGTCTGCCTCGCCTTGTACGCCACCTATTATCTGGAACTGCCCAACCCGTTCTGGGCTGCCACCACGGCGGCCATCGTCTGCCAGCCGAACCTCGGCGCCGCCTTGCAGAAGGGGCGTTTCCGCGCTCTGGGCACGATCATCGGCGCGCTGGTTCTCGTCTCGCTGCTGGCGCTGTTTCCGCAGGAGCGCATCGCTTTCCTGCTGTGCCTCACGCTGTGGTGCGGGGTCTGTGGGGCCGCGGTGGTGGTGCTGCGTGGCTCCGCCTCCTATGCGGCCGGGCTGTCCGGCATCACCGCCGCCATCCTGTTTGCCGACACCATCGCTGACCCCAGCGCCGCTTTCTTTCTCGGCCTCACCCGCGTGAGCGAAATTTCCATCGGCATCATCGCGGCAGCAATCGTCATGCTCCTCACGGAGCCCGGCGCCGCGCGGCTGGCACTGGCGACCCTGATGGAGCGCATCGCCGCCCAACTGCGCGCCGGCTTTCTCGAAACCCTCGCGCGGACCCGTGCGACCGCGCAGATGGAAGCGGCACGGCGCGATGTGGTCAAGGTCTTGACGCCCCTGCACGTGGCCATGGACGCCGCCAC
>JASBUY010000130.1 GCA_030147645.1 Aquabacter sp.
GCAAGGGCATGCGCATCGCCAATTCCAGGTCCGAGGTCGCCGAGGGCTTCAACCTCGCCAAGGCCGAGGCCAAGGCTTCGTTCGGCGACGACCGCGTCTTCGTCGAGAAGTTCATCGTCGATCCCCGCCACAACGAGATCCAGGTGCTGGGCGACAAGCACGGCAACGTGCTCTATCTCGGCGAGCGCGAATGCTCCATCCAGCGCCGCAACCAGAAAGTGGTAGAGGAAGCCCCCTCCCCGCTGCTGGACGCCGAGACCCGCAAGAAAATGGGCGAGCAGGCCGTCGCCCTCGCGAAAGCGGTGGGTTATGACAGCGCGGGCACCGGGGAGTTCGTCGCCGGCCAGGACAAGAGCTTCTACTTCCTGGAGATGAACACCCGCCTCCAGGTGGAGCATCCGGTCACCGAGCTGATCACCGGCATCGACCTTGTGGAGCAGATGATCCGCGTCGCGGCCGGCGAAAAGCTCGCCTTCACGCAGGACGACATCAAGCTCAATGGATGGGCGGTGGAAAGCCGCATCTATGCGGAAGACCCCTACCGCAACTTCCTGCCCTCCATCGGCCGCCTCGTGCGCTACCGTCCGCCGGCGGAAGGCAAGACCGGCGCCATCACCGTGCGCAACGATACGGGCGTCTATGAGGGCGGGGAAATCTCGCTCTTCTACGATCCCATGATCGCCAAGCTCGTGACCCACGCGCCCACCCGCGCGCAGGCCATCGAGGCGCAGGCGGACGCGCTCGACGCCTTCGCCATCGACGGCATCGGCCACAACATCCCCTTCCTCTCGGCCCGCATGGCCCATGAGCGCTGGAAGTCCGGCCGCCTCTCCACCGGCTTCATCGCCGAGGAATATCCGGACGGCTTCCATGCCCGCGCGCCGGAAGGGGAACTGACCCACCAGCTCGCGGCGGTCGCCGCCGTCATCGACCACATCCAGAATGCCCGCAAGCGGCGCATTTCGGGGCAGATGATGGGCAAGCCCGTCACCTTCGACCGCCACCGCGTGGTGCATCTGGGCGGCTCGCACCCGCTCATGGTGGTGGCCTGCGAGATTATCGATGCGGATGGCGCCTTCCGGGTTCAGATGTTCGACGAGCAGGGCACGCCCTCCCACGTCCATGTGCTGTCCTCGCCCTGGACGCCCGGCGACCCGGTCTGGCGCGGCACCATCGATGGCGATCCTTCCGCGCTCCAGGTGCGCCCGGTGCCGAACGGCGTGGCGCTCGCCTTCCGGGGCGTCGCCACCGAGGCGCGCGTCTTCACCCCCCGCGAGGCGGAGCTTGCCGCCCTCATGCCGGTGAAGGAAGCCACCGCCGGCGGCAAGGAATTGCTCTGCCCCATGCCGGGGCTCGTCGTCTCCATCGCGGTCGTGCCCGGCCAGGAGGTGAAAGCCGGCGAGGCGCTGGCCGTGGTGGAAGCCATGAAGATGGAGAACGTGCTGCGCGCCGAGCGCGACGGAATCATCAAGGCCCTCCACGCCAAACCCGGCGACAGCCTCGCTGTGGATGCGGTGATCCTGGAGTTCGCCTGATGGCGGGTGCGGCACCACTGCCGCTCCCCCTGTCGCGGCGCCGGCGGCATCGCGGCGGGCGGGAAGCATGGAGGAAAGGCTTCACCCCCATGCACTACAGTCGCCTGCAATGCGGGTCCCACAGGGCAGGACGGACATGAAACTTCTCTCCCATCTCCTCTCGCGCTTCGTCGAAAAGGGGTCCCTCACCGTCATCACGGCGAAGGGGCAGCGGGTGGTGTTCGGGTCGGGGCGGGATGGGCCGAAGGTCACCGTCCGCCTCATCGATGAGAAACTGGAGCGGGACCTGTTCTTCAATCCCGAACTGACCGCCGCCGAAGCCTATATGGACGGGCGCCTCGTGTTCGAGGACGGCTCGGGCGTGTTCGATCTGCTGCTGCTGTTCTCGGTGAACCGCAAGGGCCTCGGCAGCCATCCCGTCCAGCAGGCGCTGCGCAAGGGATGGCGGGCGCTGCGGCGTTTTCACCAGGCCAATCCGGTCGCCAAAGCAAAGGAGAATGTCTCCAGCCATTACGACCATCCGGCTGCCTTCTACCGGCTGTGGCTGGACGAGACCATGGCCTATAGCTGCGCCTATTTCGACTTTCCCGACCAGCCGCTCGCCGATGCCCAGCGCGCCAAATTCCGCCATGTGGCCGCGAAGCTGAAGATCGAGCCGGGCATGAGCGTGGCCGAGATCGGCTCAGGATGGGGCGGGCTCTCCATCTATCTCGCCAAGGAATGCGGGGCCAAGGTCACCGCCATCAACGTCTCGCCCGAGCAATTGGCGGAATCGCGCCGGCTCGCAGAGGCGGCGGGCGTTGCCCATCTCATCGATTTCCGCGAGGTGGATTACCGCAACCTCACGGGCAAATATGACCGCCTCGTCTCCATCGGCATGATGGAGCATGTGGGCGTCACCCATTTCGACGACTACTTCACCACCATCCGCCAACTGCTGGCGCCCGGCGGCTTCGCCTTGGTCCATGCCATCGGCCGCATGTCGCCGCCCGGCACGACGGCGCCCTTCATCCGCAAATACATCTTCCCCGGCGGCTATGTGCCGGCGCTGTCGGAAGTCTTCGCCTCCACCGAGCGGACCCATCTGTGGGTCGCCGACATGGAGGTGCTGCGGCTGCATTATTATTGGACCATCCGCGCCTGGCGGCATCGCTTCCTTGCCCGCTACGGCGAAGTGGAAGCCATGATGGGCGCGCGCTTCGCCCGCATGTGGGACTTCTACCTCTCGGCGGTGGAGCTTGGCTTCCTCCACGGCTCCAACATGGTGTTCCAGCTTCTGCTGAGCGAAAAGCGCGACGACGTGCCGGTGCGGCGCGATTACATGTTCCAGGATGAAATGAGGCTCGCCGCGCAGGACAGCGCGGCCCCGGCCATGGAGACCCACCCATGAGCGATCTCCCCTTCGCGGCCGATATCCGCCCCGCGAGCCGAGAGGACTGGCTGAAGCTGGTGGACGGCGTGCTCAAGGGCGCGCCCTACGACAAGAAGCTGGTCACCCGGACCGCCGACGGCCTCGTGCTCGATCCCCTGCCCCCGCGCGCGCCGGATGCCGCGCCGGTGGCGGGCCGGGCGGCGGGCGCGCCCTGGACCATTTCCGCGCGCGTGGACCAAGACGATCCGGCGGCCGCCAATGCGCAGGCGCTGGACGACCTGACGAATGGCGCTTCCGGCCTGACGCTCGTCTTCGCCGCCTCGCCCCATGCCCACGGCTTCGGCCTTGCCGGCGCGGACCATCTGGCGCGTGTCCTCGATGGCGTGATGCTGGACCTCATCGAGACGCGGCTGGAGAGCGGCGGCTTCCAGGGCCGCGCCCATGCGCTGGGCTTTGCCGATGATGTCGCGGCGCGCGACCTTGATCCCGCGACCCTCTCCGTCTCGTTCGGGCTCGATCCTTTGTCCGACATGGCGCGGGCGGGAGCGGCG
>JASBUY010000138.1 GCA_030147645.1 Aquabacter sp.
CCAGAAGTGGAGGATCGAGAGCCGGTGCGAGTAGATCGGCTGGTTCACCTGCTTCGGCAGGAAGTAGTACATGAGCCCGAGGATCGGCGTCGTGAGCAGGAAGCCGACGGCGTTGTGCCCGTACCACCACTGCACGTTCGCGTCGAAGATCCCGGAGTAGGCGGAGTACGACTTCCACAGCGAGACCGGCACGGCGGCATTGTTGCCGAGATGCAGGACGGCAATGGTGACGATGAAGGCGAGATAGAACCAGTTGGCCACATAGATGTGGGGTTCCTTGCGCTTCAGGATGGTGACCAGGAAGACCAGGAAATAGGTGACCCAGACCACTGTCAGGAACAGATCGGAATACCATTCCGGCTCCGCATATTCCTTGCCCTGGGTGATGCCGAGCAGATAGCCCGTGCCGGCGACCAGGATGAAGAAGTTATAGCCGAGCACCACGAACCAGGGCGCCAGATCGCCCGCGAGCCGCGCGTGGCAGGTCCGCTGCACCACATAAAAGGACGTGCCGATCAGCACATTGCCGCCGAAGGCGAAGATCACCGCCGAGGTGTGCAGCGGGCGCAGGCGGCCGAAGGCGGTCCAGGGCAGGTCGAAATTCAGCACCGGGAAGGCCAGCTGAAGGGCGATGATGACCCCCACCAGGAATCCGGCAATGCCCCAGAAGACCGCGAGCAGCGTCGCCACCTTCACCGGCGCCATATTGTAATTGGGCCGCCCGTCGATGGTCTCAGGTGGCAGCTCTGCCGGCCGGTCCATATAGCGGTTGCCGATGGCGAAGACCGAGGCGATGGAGGCCGCCGCGAACAGGAAGGCATGGAACCCATAGGCGGAGGTGTGCGCCTTCGCCATCACGGCGATGGAGAGCAAGGCCAGCAGGGCGAAGGTCACGAGCAAGAGCATCTCGCCGTTGGTCATCGACTTGCGGGGCAAGGAGGTGGGGGCTGGTGCGGTCGGCATCGTCGGTTCCCTGCGCCGGGGACAGGGGTCTCCGGAGCTTCTCGCCGCACCATGGGGACCGGGCCGCACCTGCTCCTTGATACAAGTCAAAGGTGAAATGAGGCGGCTGCGGGCGCCCTGCTGGAAGCGCCGGTCAAGTCTCTGATGTCAAAGGAAAAGCCGGCAAAAAGGCGTGCCGGGCCGGTGTGCGGGCCGCATGCGCCATTTGGTCCCGCACGCCTTTGTGGCGGGAGTTTGATGGGGTCTGCGGGGCGGATGGGGTGCGGGTTCTGAACCGGATTCGCGCTGGCCGGCGTCCGGTCAAGCCACCTGTACGATGCGGTTTCGGCCCTGGCGCTTGGCCTGATAAAGCCCCTTATCCGCGCGTTCCAGCAATTGGGGCAGGTCGGCGGCGGCGATGCCCTCGGCATTCGCAGCCTCGATCACGGCCCCGGAGGCGGTCATGCGAAAGCGGCCCTCGCTGACAGCGAAGTCGGGCCCCGCAATGGCGCGGCGGAACCGGTCCATGGCCTCGGTCGCGGCCTTTCCGTCGGCGCCGATGAGGAGGGCGGCGAATTCCTCCCCGCCGATGCGGAACAGCCAGTCTTCCGTGCGCATCACTTCGCGAAACGTCTCGGCGAAGCCGAACAGCGCGTCATTGCCGGCCTCATGGCCGAAGCGGTCGTTGACGCGCTTGAAATGGTCGATGTCCAACACCGCGAGGGAAAAGGGGCATTTCACCCTTTCTGCGCGGTGAAACTCGCTGGTGGCAACCACCTCCAGCATGCGGCGATTCCAGGCGCCGGTGAGCGCGTCGGTGCAGGCGAGGCGGCGCAGTTCCAGTTCGTGCGCCGCCATGGCCGCGAGGTCCCGCAAAATCTGCTTGTGCGCCGGCGTGAGCGCGCGCTGCTCATGGTCGAGTACGCACAAGGTGCCGATACGCACGCCCTCCACTGCTACCAGCGGCACCCCGGCATAAAAGCGCACCGCAGGCTTGCCATGGGCGAAGGGATTTTCAGTGAGACGCGGGTCCTCCCACGTGTCGCGTATTTCGAAGATGTCGGGCTCTTCGTGGGAGAATTGGCACAAGGACGCCTCAATGGACGTCTCCGTCTGGTCCATGCCGCGCACGGATTTGAACCAGTAACGCTCCTCGTCCTGAAGGCTGACGATGGCGATAGGCGCATTGAGGGCAGCGGAGGCGATCCGGGTGATGCGGTCGAACATCTCTTCGGGCGAGGTGTCGAGGACGTTCATGGAACGCAAGATCTGGCCACGCAATACGGAATCTGTCTTCGATTGCATGATGATCCTGCAACCCCGTCCGGCGTCCGCGCCTTCCCACGGCCCCCCCGAGCCAGGTTTCAACTGTAGAAAGAGCATAGCTCACGTTGAAATTGACGTCACCCTTTCGCCCTATTCAATTCGCCCATGTCCACTGTTGTGCCTTGGCCGAGCTAAAACATGCCCATATGAAGGGCAATTCAACGCGTGCAGTGCACTATGAGCTTTCGTGTGACCGCGAATCAGGCATTCGGCAGGCCCGTCGACCGCCGGATGCAGAAGTCTTTCCGGAGGGTCTTTCTTTTACCCAGCTGCGGCGCCATGTGCTGGTCAGATTGATCCATTCTGATGGGATCGCGCCAGAGCGGAGGCCTGAATGAGCACTATCGGCAATCTGAATGCCCGCATCGGCGAGGTCACGGAGCGGATCGCGCGCCGCAGTGCGCAGGGTCGCGCGCGGTATCTGGAGCGCATCGAGGCTGCGCGCGCCGCCGCGCCGCCGCGCCAGCGCCTCGGCTGTGCCAATCAGGCCCACGGCTTTGCCGCCTGCGGCCCGCTGGACAAGGCGCGGCTGCGCGAGGGCGAGACGCCCAACCTCGCCATCGTCACCGCCTATAACGACATGCTCTCGGCCCACCAGCCCTATGAGCGCTATCCCGAACTGATCCGCGCGGCGGCGCGCGAGGCCGGCGGCACGGCGCAGGTGGCAGGCGGGGTGCCGGCCATGTGCGACGGCGTCACCCAGGGTGAGGCGGGCATGGAGCTGAGCCTGTTCTCCCGCGAGGTGATTGCCCTTTCCACGGCGGTCGCACTCTCGCACCAGACCTTCGACGCGGCCGTGTTTCTCGGCATCTGCGACAAGATCGTGCCGGGCCTCGTCATCGGCGCGCTGGCCTTCGGCCATCTGCCGGCAGTCTTCATTCCCGCCGGTCCCATGACATCCGGCCTGCCCAATGACGAGAAGTCACGCATCCGCCAGCTGTTCGCGGAGGGCAAGGTGGATCGCGCGGCGTTGCTGGAAGCCGAGTCCCAGTCCTATCACGGGCCGGGCACCTGCACCTTCTACGGCACCGCCAACACCAATCAGATGATGATGGAGATCATGGGCCTGCATCTGCCCGGCGCCTCCTTCGTCAATCCCAATACGCCGCTGCGCGATGCGCTGACGCGGGAGGCCGCGCGCCGCGCGCTCGCCATCACCGCGCTCGGCAATGGCTACACGCCCATCGGCCGCATGCTGGACGAGAAGGTGTTCGTCAATGCCGTGGTCGGCCTGCATGCCACAGGTGGCTCCACCAACCACACGCTGCATCTCGTGGCCATGGCGGCGGCGGCCGGCATCACGCTGACTTGGGACGACTTCTCCGACCTTGCGGAAAAGGTGCCGCTGCTCGCCCGCGTCTATCCCAACGGCAAGGCGGACGTGAACCATTTCCATGCCGCCGGCGGCATGGCTTTCGTGATCCGCGAATTGCTGGGGGCGGGCCTCCTGCACAATGACGTCTCGACCGTCTGGGGCACGGGGCTCGAGGGCTATGTGGCCGAGCCCGGCCTCGCTGAGGACGAACGTCTCGTCTGGCGCGAGCCGGCGGCGCAGACCGGCGATCCGGCCGTGCTGCGGGGCGTCGCCGAACCCTTCCAGCCCACCGGCGGGCTGAAGGTGATGGGCGGCAATATCGGCCGCGCGGTGGTGAAGACCTCGGCCGTCGCGCCGGAGCGCCATGTGATCGAGGCGCCGGCGCGCGTGTTCCATTCGCAGGAGGACGTCCAGGCCGCCTTCAAGGCGAAGACGCTGGAAGGGGATTTCATCGCCGTGGTCCGTTTCCAGGGCCCGGCCGCCAACGGCATGCCGGAACTCCACAAGCTGATGCCGCCTTTGGGCGTGCTCCAGGATCGCGGGCAAAAGGTGGCCCTGGTCACCGACGGCCGCCTGTCCGGCGCGTCCGGCAAGGTGCTCTCGGCCATCCATGTGACGCCCGAAGCAGCGCGCGGAGGCGCCATCGCCAAGGTGCGCGACGGCGACATGATGCGGGTGGATGCCGTGACCGGCAGCGTCGAGGTTCTGGTGGACGCCGAGGAATGGGCGCGGCGGACGCCGGCCGAGGCGGACCTCTCCGGCAATCATCACGGCGTGGGGCGAGAATTGTTCGCCCCGTTCCGGGCGGCGGTGGGGGCGGCGGATTCCGGTGCCAGCATCTTCGCAGACGCCTAGAGCCTGATCCGATGAGGTTGAATCAACCTGATCGATGAATCAGTCTCTAAATTGATGGCAGAGAACGTTTTACCGATCTGATTGCGATGCAATCAGATCGGAACGTGCTCTAAGCGTGAAATCCCCTTTCAGACGGTGGCGCCCCGGCGCCGCCCGCTTTATAGCGGGAGAACCGTAAGGAAGGCTTAGAAGATGGCGGACAGGGTGGAGGAGGCGCCGCGGCTCAGCGAGCTGGCGCCGGGAGTGCTGCGCATTCGGATCGCGCTGCCATTCCCACCGAGCGAGGTGAATGCCTGGCTTCTTCGGACCGAGCAGGGATGGACGCTGATCGATTGCGGCGTGGACGACCCCACCACCCGCGCCTTGTTCGAGGCCGTGCTCGCCGATCCGCTGCTGGAGGGCGCGCCGGTCACCCGCCTCCTCATCACCCATTTCCATCCCGACCATGTGGGACTGGCCGGATGGCTCGCGGCGCGCACCGGCGCGCCCCTCCATATGAGCCGGGTGGAATGGCTCCAGGCCCGCCTGATCCTGGCGGATCCGCCCGAGCGGGCACTTGCCGCCTATCTCGACCAATATGCCTTGTGCGATGCGCCTCAAAGCTTCCTCGACCATATGCGCCGGCGCGGGCTGCTCTATCGCAAATGGGTGGGCGAACTGCCTTATGCCTATGCCGCGATCCGCGAGGATGATGAGATCGCTATGGCCGGAACATCCTGGCGCGTCCTGATGGGGGAGGGGCATGCCCCCGAAATGGTCTGCCTCCACAGCGCCGAACGGAACCTGCTGATCGCGGCGGACCAGATCCTGCCGCGCATCTCGCCCCATATCGGCCTGCACCCGGCCGATCTCGATGCCGATCCGCTCGGCGCATATCTGGCGAGCCTGTCCAAGTTCGCGCAGCTCCCGTCCGACACCTTTGTCCTGCCGTCCCATGGCGAGCCATTCACCGGGCTTCACGCGCGGATCGCGGCCTTGACGGAGCATCACGCGGAGCGGTTGGCGCGCCTGCTTGATTTCTGCGTGCAGCCGCGCACCGCCATGGAGACCACGTCCGTCCTGTTCCGAAACCTTGCCCCCGAGCAGATCGGTTTCGGGCTCAGCGAAGCTTTGGCGCATCTTCGGCATCTGGTGCGCCGGGGCGCGCTGGTCCAGTCGCGCGACGCACAGGTGTGGCGTTTCGAGCGCGCCGCGGCACCTTAAGGGCCAATCGTGCGGGAATTGCCTTGCCATTCTCGGGCGGCTGTGGTCCCCCCCTCGGGCACGGGTTTTTTCCGCAGTTCAGAGCGGCGTGCAACGTGACCATCTATCTTCCCATCGCCGAGATCCCGGTCGCGATCTTCACCATCTTCGCCATGGGGCTTGCGGTGGGGTTCATCTCCGGCATGTTCGGGGTGGGGGGCGGCTTCCTCATGACGCCGCTGCTGATCTTCACCGGCGTTCCGGCGGCGGTGGCTGTGGCGAGCGTCTCCGCCCACATGGCCGCCTCCTCTTTTTCCGGCGCGCTATCTTATCTGCGCAAGGGCCTGATCGACCTACCCTTGGCGGGCTTTCTCCTGGCCGGGGGCCTTGCCGGAACGGCGGCGGGCGTCGGCACCTTCGCCCTTATGCGGGCCCTGGGGCAGGTGGATCTCGTCATCGGCCTCTCTTATGTGCTGCTTTTGACGGGCGTCGGCGCGCTGATGCTGGTGGAGAGCCTGCGGTTCATCCTGCGCGCCTGGGGCGGCAAGACGCCCGCCGTGCGCCGTCCCGGCACCCATGGGTGGTTCCTGCGCCTGCCTCTGAAGATGCGATTCCGACGTTCGCGCATCTATGTGTCGGTCATTCCCATTGTCGCCATCGGCCTCGGCATCGGCTTTCTCGGGGCGCTGCTCGGCGTGGGCGGCGGCTTCCTGCTGGTGCCGGCCCTCATTTATCTGCTGCGCGTGCCCACCCAGATGTCGGTCGGGACCTCCCTGGTCCTGACGCTGGTGACCATGACCGCCGCCACCATCCTGCATGCAGCCTTCAACGGCACGGTGGATGCGGTGCTGGCGCTGATCCTCATGGTGGGCGGCACGCTGGGCGCGCAGTTCGGCGCGCGCGCCGGCCAGCGGCTCAAGGCGGAATATCTGCGGCTTCTGCTGGCGCTGCTGGTGCTGGCGGTGGGATTGCGCGTCGGGTTCGATCTGGTGCGCCCGCCGGCCGATCCCTTCGCTATTACCCAGCAGGGGCGCTGAGCCATGGCCGCGCGCGCCCTTCGCCTCCTGATCGCGCTCCTCGCTGCACTGACCCTCGCGAGTGCCGCGAGGGCCGAGCGGCTGGTCCTCTCGGTCTCACAGCCCCAGGTGCTCATCACCTCCAATTTCACCGGGGCGGATCTCGTCCTGTTCGGCGTGGTGGAGGATCGCGCGCCCGGGGATGCGCCTTATGATCTGGCTGTGACGGTGCGCGGACCACAGGAAACCTTCGTCACCTGGCGCAAATCCCGCGTTCTCGGCATCTATGTGAACACCGACAGCCGCACCTTCGTGGACTGCCCCGCCGTCCTGGCGGTCGCCACCAACCGCCCGGCGGACCAGATCGCCGATGCGGCGGTGCTGCGCCGCGAGCAGATCGGGCTGAGCCGCAACATCTTCCTCCAGCGCGTCGGGTCCGACTTCGCGGATGTGGTGCCCGACGACCCGTTCCGCCTGGCTTTCCTGCGCATCAAGGCGGCGAACGGCCTCTATGTGGAAGAGCCGCACGGCGTGACGCTGCTCTCCCCGTCCGTGTTCCGCACCTCCTTCCACATCCCCGCCAGCGCGCCGGTCGGCACCTATGAGGTGAGCGTCAAGCTGTTTCGCGAGGGTCAGATGCTCACCGAGGCCCATACAAGCGTGACGGTGCGCAAGGACGGATATGGCCAAGAGCTTGCGGCCTTTTCCGAGACTCACGGCTGGCTCTACGGCCTTTCCGTTGCCCTTGGGGCACTTCTGGTCGGCTTCTGCGCCAATATCCTGCTGCGGCGCGACTGATCCAGAACCGAATACCGCCTTGAAAGTATTTCCGGTTTGCAAACCACTTTCCGTCCCATCTTGGATCCAATGGGACGTGTAAGAAATTGCATCTTGTGCGAGTATTAAGTATCAACTGAGGCGATATGAGGCGGCGCCGCGTGTGGGTGGGGAGCGGGCGCCAGTTTCCCCGTTTCGTTTTTGGATTTCGCTCCGCCGCGTTCAGGTGTGCGCGTTAAGCGCGGCGGGCGATCCCGGGGGCCGGTTTTCGGATCGGTCCCCGCGCATTTCGGCGTGTTTGTCCGTGCATGTGCCGCGCAGGTGGCCCGCGGACTTTCGCCCTCCAGGTGCCATGCCCTGACCGGCACCTGGCGGGAGGCGGGGTGGCTCCTTCCGGGGCCGCCCCGCTCTCTCCCTCCGCGCCGATGCGCCTCTGCCTCCCGGCCATGTTTCCTCCACGGCGCGGTGCGCCTATAAGCCTTCTCATGCGCCGTCGCCTCCTGCGCGGCGCTGAAGGATCGCGCCGACGATCCGAGCGGAGGGGCCATGTCTTCCGGCGATGTGACGGTGACCATCGAGGGCGGGATCGCCCGCCTCGTCCTGACCAATCCCGAGCGGCGCAATGCCATTTCCAGCGCCATGTGGCGCGCGCTGATCGCTTTTGCCGCTGATGCCACCCGCCGCTCCGATGTGCGGGTCGCGCTGATCCGGGGGGAGGGGACGCTGGCCTTCTCCGGCGGCGCGGACATTTCCGATTTCAGCGCCGCGCGCTCGGACGCCTCGGGCGCCCAGACCTATGACGAACTGGTGGAAACCGCCTGCGCCGCCGTCGAGGGCCTGGGCTTTCCGGTGATCGCGCTGGTGCGCGGGGCCTGTGTCGGGGCGGGAGCGGCGCTGGCTGCCGCCTGTGACATCCGCATCGCCTCGGAGGATGCCTTCCTCGCCATTCCCGCCGCCCGGCTGGGCCTCGGCTATGACCCGCGCGGCGTTTCCCGTTTGGTGCGCGCCTATGGTCCCCATGTGGCGCGGCACTTGTTCTTCACCGCCGAGCGCCTTCCTGCCCGCCGTCTCTATGAATTGGGCGGCATCGACCAGATGGCCGGCCGGGAGGAAGTGGATGCGCTCGCCGACAAGATGGTGGCGCGTATCGCCGAGAATGCGCCCCTCACGCTAAAGGCCGCCAAGCTCTCCATTCGCGCGGCGGAAGGTGTGGGCGGCGGCGTGATCACCGAGGCGCGTCACCTGACCCAGCTTGCCAATGGCAGCGCGGACTATCGCGAGG
>JASBUY010000161.1 GCA_030147645.1 Aquabacter sp.
CGCGCCGGACGCGCCCACGGGCACGCAGGCGATGATGATGTCCGCCCCGCGCGCCGCCTCGGCCGCGGTTTCGGGAACCTCGTCCGCAAAGCCGAGCGCGCGCACCCGCGCGCGCACCTCTTCCTTGGCGTCCGCCACCACGACCTGCCCGGCCAACCCCTTCTCCCGCGCCGCACGGGCGATGGAGGAGCCGATCAGGCCCGCGCCGACAATGGCGAGGCGCTCGACCTGAGGCGCACTCATACCGGGGCCTCCGCCAGGAAATCGGCGAGCGCCTGCACGGTGAGCACATTGGCCTCTTCCGAGCCGATGGTCATGCGCAGCGCATGGGGAAGCCCATAGGCCCCGACCGGACGCAGAATGAGCCCGCGCGCGGTGAGATAGGCGTCCGCCGTCGCGCGGCATTCGGCGTCGGGGAAGTGGATCAGCACGAAATTCGCCACCGATGGGGTGATCTTGAGGCCGAGATCCACCAATTGCCGTGAGACTTTCGGCAGCCAATGGTCGTTATGGGCGACCGAGGCCGCCACATGCTCCTGATCCTGGATGGCGGCGATGCCGGCCGCGATGGCGGGACCCGTCACATTGAACGGCCCGCGCACGCGGTTCAGCGCATCGATGACCGCGGCCGGCCCCACCGCCCAGCCGAGCCGCAGCGCGGCGAGCCCGTAAATCTTGGAGAAGGTGCGCGTCATCAGCACGTTCGGCGCTTCGAGCGCGAGCGTGAGGCCGGGATCGTAATCGGGACGCCGGAGATATTCCGAATAGGCGGAATCCAGCACCAGGAGCACATGGCGCGGCAATCCCGCATGCAGCCGGAGAACCTCGGAATAGGGCAGATAGGTGCCGGTCGGATTGTTGGGGTTGGCGAGGAAGACGACCCGCGTGCGCGGCGTCACAAGCGCCAGCATCGCATCCACGTCGGCGGTGTGGTCGCGCTCGGGGGCGACCACCGGGGTCGCGCCCGCGGCCAGCGTCGCGATGCGATACACCAGGAAGCCGTATTGGGAGAACAGGCATTCATCGCCCGGCCCGAGATAGGCCTTGGCGGCGACGGCCAGCAATTCGTCCGAACCCGCGCCGCAGACGATGCGATCGGGATCTATGCCATGGGCCGCGCCGATGGCTTCGCGCAGCAGCACGGCGCTGCCATCGGGATAATCCGCCAGAAAATGCGCCGCCTCCAGATAGGCCGCCCGCGCATGGCGGCTCGGGCCGTGGGGCGTCTCGTTGGAGGAGAGCTTGAACACCTTGGCGACGCCGGGCGCCTGGCTGCGGCCGGGCACATAGGCGTCGATGGCCAGCACGCCCGGACGGGGCATGGGCACGGCATGAATGTGGCGCTCTGGCGCGTGGGCGGACATGTCTGAACTCCCGATCCGGCCCTGTCGTACCGACAGGGTCGGTCAATCAGTCTCTAACGTTCGAACAGAGAAGGTTTGACCGCCCTAGCTCCGGGCGGCGCCGTCCGAGCCGAGGCGATAGGGGGCGGCGTGGCCGCCGACGAAATGGATGGCCGCGATGCGCGCACCCGCCTGCACCAGCGCATCGAGACCGGCGTCCCGTCCCCCGGCCGGAATGCTCATGAGCAGCACCGCAGCCTCGGGGCGGCCGTCCACGGCGGCTGCGAGCAATTCCCCCTTGCCGGCGAAGGCGGCGGCCGCCTGAGGCACCCAATGGGACGCGTGAACGCTCCAGACCTCAATCTCGGTCACGGCGGCATCGGCGATGGGATGGCTCACCACGAAGACCGGCAAGGCGGCGGGATGGTCCGAGCGTTCGACGAAGGGCAGGCGGGCGATGATCTTGGGCGCCTGCGCCCCTTCCAGCGCGCTCCACCAGGGATCGCCGCCCGGCAGGGCCACCGCCGGCAGCAGGCCGAGATCGCCGCTGGAGGCCGCCACCGCCTCCACGACGGCGCGCGGGCCGATATGGGACACGAAGGGCGTGGTGAAGCCGAAATGGAAGCGCGCGCTGTCGCGCATGGGCGCCTCGCCGACCGAGAGGTCGGCATGCACCGCATAAGGCGCCTGGACATAAGTGAAGGTGGAGATGATGACGCGCCAGATGCTCTCGACCGTATCGAGCGGCAAAAGCCCGCCAGGGCGGTCCACCAGGCGACGCATCATGGCGGCCTCGCGGGCGGGGCGGAAGGCGGAGCCGCCCTCGCCGCCCTGCAGGCGCTTCACCTCGACCAGACGATCGATGATCTCGCCGCGCTCCATGAGGAGGCGGTGCATGGCTTCATCGATGCGGTCGATCTCGGCGCGAAGCGGAGCGAGGTCGGGAATGGGTGTGGTTTTTGTCATGTCTTTCACCGGCGCCGGTTCCTCTAGCCCTCCGGCGACCGGAGATCAAAGGTTTGTTGCGCATGGCTGGGAGGCGCCTGCGTTGACACGTTCGCTCACCCCACGGAAAACAGCGGCCGTTTGTGATCGCATGCAAGGAGCGCCCATGTCGCAGCACCAGGGGGAAGACCCGGCACCGGCGCCGCGCTGGACGCCCGTGCTCGCGACCCCGGCGGACCTGCCTCAGATCCAGGCCCTGCACGAAACCATCTGGGGCGCAGGCCATTCGGTGGATTATTTCCGCTGGAAATATTTCGATCCGCCGGTGGACCCGCTGCCGCCCATGCTGGCGAAGGACGGGGATCGCTGCGTCGGCGTCTATGCCGTCATCTCCACCCCGCTCCTGCTGGATGGCGAGCGTGTCATGGGCTGCCAGTCCGTGGACACCATGACCCATCCCGACTATCGCCGGCAGAACATGGCGGTGACGCTGGCGCGCGCCTGCTATGCCGAGGCGGAGCGGCGCGGCTTTCGCCTCACCTACGGCACGCCCAACGCCGAGGCCTATCCCCTGCGCATCAAGCATCTGGACTGGACCCATGTGGACGAGATCCATCGCTGGGTCCGTCCGCTCGCCGCTCCCGCCCGCATTCCCGCGCCCCTGGCGGCTCCGGTGACGCGGGTGCTCCATGCGCTCGCGCGGCGCGGGCGCCTGGACGGGGTGACGGTGCGGCCCATCACGGCGCAGACGCCCTTCATCCTGCCCGCGCCCATGCCGCCCTCTGCCCGCTGCATGGTCGAGAAGTCGCCGCGCTGGTTCGCCTGGCGCTATGGCGCAGAGCCGAGCGGAGCCTATGAGCAACTGACGCTGGGCGATCCGGACGCGCCCGAGGCGCTGGTCATCTTCAATCTGGTGCGCGAGGGCGGCAGGCCGCCCGTCCTGCTGGTGCAGGAATGGCTCGCCGCCAGCGCCAAGCTGCGCCTTGCGGCCATGCGCGCCCTCGTGGCGCTCGCCGCTGAGCGCGGCTGCCAGTCCGTCACGCTCTATACCAATGATATCGCCGCCGGGGTCCTGCTGCGCGGCGCGCTGTTCTTCCCGCGTCCCGGCCTGCCACTCGGGCTCACAGGGTTTGGACGCTACAAGGCCAAGGCGCCGCTAAAGCGGGGGGACATGTCCGTGCTGGGCGGCGACCGGGACTGAGCGCGGCCTATTTCAGGCGTAGCAGGCGCAGTGCATCGGCCACGGTGGATTTGGCAAGCCGCACCGACGGCGCCGCCGCGAAGGCCGCGAGGTGCCAGCCGAGCGCCCGGCCATGGTGACCCGCCATCATGGCCGCCTCGGCATCCGCGAGGCGCACCCGCGCCAGGGCAACGCCGCGCCAGGGCTGGGGAATGCGCGCGGCGTCCTGCGCATGCGCCTCGAACACCTGGCGCATGGTGCGGGCGAGTTCCGAGAAATTGCGGGAGGTGGAGCCGGGCCGCACCAGATAGCGCGTCGCCCGATGGGTGGAGCACCAGACCGGCCCGAGCTTGGCGAGCTTCAGCCACAGGTCCCAATCCTCGGAGATGCGGTAACGCTCGTCGAACCCGCCGACGGCGGTCAAAGCGGATTTGCGGGTGAGGACGGCTGATGTGCCGCAGACCATTTCCGCCAGCAGCATTGCGAAGGCGTCCGGCCCGAGCGGCACCAGACCCGCGCGTCCGGAAAGAAATGCG
The DNA here is from genome assembly GCA_030147645.1 of Aquabacter sp. Classification (GTDB taxonomy): domain Bacteria; phylum Pseudomonadota; class Alphaproteobacteria; order Rhizobiales; family Xanthobacteraceae; genus Aquabacter. The sequence goes on from JASBUY010000161.1 coordinate 4,005, forward strand.
CGGAACAGCGGCCAATAGTCGAACTGGTAGCCGACCAGCCGTCCCTCTGGATCGACCGACATGATGTCGGCGAAGCTCAAGGTGATGTCGCCTTGCGCCTCCATGAGCGCAAGCCGGTCCGAGAGGGCCCCCGGCAGATATTGATCGTCGGCATCAAGAAAGGCGACGAGATCGCAGGAGGCGCGGGCGATGCCGAGATTGCGCGCGGCGGCGACCCCCTTTTCGGGACCGCGCAGCGGGATCAGCAGCGGATCGGCGGCGGCCGCCTGCGCCAGCCATTCCCCCGTGCCATCGCGCGAGCCGTCGTCGATGACGATGATCTCGGCCGGTCCCACATCCTGCGCGCGAATGCTGGCGATGGCCTCGGGCAGATAGGCGAGACAGTCCCGGGAGGGGATGACGACGCTGAACCGGGGGGCGGGAGGCGACATCGTCTGTCCTAGCCGAAGGCGCGCGCGATGCGGTCGATGAGGCGCTGGACGAGTTCCGCCTCGTGCCCGAGGCGCTCCGCGCAGGCGCGGCCGGCGGCGCCGGTGCGCGCGCGCAGGTCGTCATCGCTCCAAGCGCGCGCGATGGCGGCGGCCAGAGCAGCCGGATCCTCGGGCGGCACGGTGAGGATTTCGTCGGTGAAAATGTCGCTCATGCCCGGCCCCTGCGAGCCGATCACGCATTTGCCGAGCGCGAAGGCGTTCAGAACGGTGGAGATGCCGGAGGCGACGATGCTCGACCGCGTGACCGGGACGACCACAAGCTTCGCCCGGCGCAGCATGTCCACCTGCGCGCGGGCCGAGCCGTCATCGTCCAGCACCCTGACATTCGCCGGCAAATGATCCAGGTCTCGGGTGAAGCGCGCCCCATGGGCGCGCAGGCCTTCGACGTCCGGGCGGGCGATGGCGCCGGGATAGGGCACACGTTCCATGGCGGCGAAGAAGGTGTCGAAATCCCGCAGGGACCGGCCGAAGGTCAGGACATAGTCCTCGCTGCACACCGCCTGCGCGATGGCGTGCGGCTCCAGATTGACCTTGAACGGCACATAGGCGCAGCGCGCGGCGGGAATGCCATAGACTTCGCTGACGCCGCGCGCGTCGGAGAAGAAGTTCAGATAAAGGTCGGCGCCCGCCAGCAGGGGCCGCTTCAGGCCATGCAGCATCCGCCCCTTCAGCCCCGCGGGCCGGCGGAAGATGATGTCGATGGCCACGATGGGGCGTGCGAAGCCGGGGAGGAAGCGGCGCGCCGCGACCAGGCGCATCAAGGCCCGCGCATCGCCATTGATGACGAAGACTGCATCGGGGCGCGCGCCGTGTTTTCGGAAATCGCCGAGGCTGCGGGCGAGGATCGTTTCGCCCGGGCATGCGCAGACACAGTGCTTCGTTGGATCGAGTCCAATCCTACGGGCATAGGCGTGAACTGGGCCAGCAACCTGGAAGTGGCGATGAGGGTCCTGTCATGGGTTTGGT
>JASBUY010000184.1 GCA_030147645.1 Aquabacter sp.
GCAGGCTCGTTGGGCCCGTCTGTTTTACAGCGCATCTCTGGTTGGCCTTGCTGTCAGCTTCTCCTCGTCAGCGATTGCGCAAAGCTGCTCAAGCAACATTTGCTCTGAAGAACAAAAGCTTCTCACTCCGTTTCAAAACCTTTTGAATACGCCAGATGGGCAGACGTTGCTCCAAGCAACACTCCAGAAGGTCATCAACATTTATCAGTCCGCGACGCCGGCGCAACAGAACACGGCCATTATCAATGCGCAGAATCCCGGCAACGCTGGATACTTAACAGGAAATCTTTGGCAAATGGCTCCCGCCAGCGCGGTGAGCAAAGCCATGATGAACTATGGTTATGTAACCATAGAAAATACCGGTTCTACTTTTCAGAGTATCTTTGGTTTGGTGGGAGAGACTGGAAACGTTACGCTTTTCAAAGAAATATTTGGCGAAATAAATGTTTACGGGAAAGCGTTTAATTCGACAGCGAATGCCGAAGGCGATCCACGCCCGTATCAGGTTTCGACGACCATCAGCAACAATCCGTGGCCGAATCAAAATGCCGCCACGTTCCCGCCCCAGCCCGGGGGGCTGCCTCCCTTCACCCAGCTGGATGAATGGTACGTTCCGCCCAATGGTCTTGAAAATTCCGCGGCTTTCCCGAGTGGTCACTCCGAGGCCGGATATATCGGTGGGCTTCTCTATGCCTATATGCTTCCCGAATATTACCAGACAATGGTAACGGCGGCCCAGGACTTTGGATTGAGCCGTAATATCATGGGAGTCCACTACCCCCTCGACGTCATCGGCTCTCGGATTCTCACGACCTATAATCTCGTCCAGTGGCTGTCGGGAAGCGCTGTTCTTGCGAGTTCGGTGCCACCCTCCGAAATCCCGGCCTTCAAGGCCATGCTTCAGGCCACCATCACTGAGTTGAGGGACCTGCTCGGGAGCAGCCTCGCCGTTCCCTATGCCGCTTGCGCGGGCTCGAGCATCGTCAATTGCATGGCCGCAGGTGTCTTTCCAACGGCGGCGCAGTTCACCGCAAACAATCAAGCCTATATTTCCGCCATTACCTACGACTTGCCCTCGGTCGGCTCGACAACGGAAGCGCCCATCGTTCCCGAGAACGCCTATCTCCTGCTCCAAACCCGCTTCCCCTATCTTTCGGCGTCCCAGATCAATGACGTGATCGCGACCACCGAACTGCCCTCGGGCGTGCCGCTGGACGATCACAAGACCGGATGGGCGCGGCTCAATCTCTATGCCGCGGCAGGCGGCTACGGCGCCTTCACACAGAACGTGACCGTCACCATGAACGCGGCGGCGGGCGGCTTTTCCGCCATCGACATGTGGAGCAACAACATTTCCGGCCCCGGCGGCCTCACCAAACTGGGTGACGGCGTGCTGATCCTCGGCGGCGCCAACAGCTATACGGGCGGGACAAAGGTCGGCGGGGGCACGCTCGCCCTCACCGGCTCCATGGTGGGCGATCTCTCCATCTCGGCCGGCGCCACCTTCCTCACGTCCGGCGGCTATGGCGTGGCCAAGGACGCCACGCTCACCAACGAGGGCTCCTTCCAGTCGGTGAATGCCAGCCTCACCTCACACGGCACCATCGACAATCGCGGGACGCTGGTGAGCAGCATCGACAATCACGGTAAGCTCACCAATAACGGCACCATTGTCGGTGACCTCGCCAACAAGGGCACCTTGAAGGGCACCGGTACCCTTGTCGGCAATCTGACCAATACCGGCATCCTCGCGCCCGGAAACAGCATCGGCACCACCCGGGTCACCGGCTCCGTGACGTTCGGCGCTGGCTCGACCTATCAGGTGGAAGTCGCCGCCAACGGGGTGAGCGACCTTCTGGTGGCGGGCGGCCCCATCACGCTGGGCGGCACACTGCAATTCGTGCAGAGCGATACGGCGGTCCAGCCCTTCACCTCCTATACCATCCTCGCCTCGTCCACGGGGATCAGCGGCAGCTTCGCGAGCGTGGTGGACCCCTTCGGCACCGCCTTCCCCTTCCTGAATGTCGCACTGACCAATACCGGCGCGGCGCTCTCGGCAGCGGTTGTGCCGGATCAGGCGGCTTTCGCCAGCTTCCAGGGCACGGCGAACCAGCAGGCGGTCGGCGATGCGCTCGCCTCGCTGCCGCTGACCAACAGCCTGCTCCAGTCCGCTTCGCTCCTGAGCGCGGCGGCGGCGCCGGGCGCCTTCGACCTGCTGTCGGGCCAGATCTATGCTTCGGCCGCCACGGTCCTCCAGCAGCAATCGACTTATGTGCGCGACGCGGTGGGCGCGCGCCTGCGGCAGGCGTCGGCGCCGGCCGCGACCGGCGGGCCGGCCACGGCGCAGCTCGCGCCGGGCTGGGCGCCCACCCTCTGGGTCCAGGCCTATGGCGGCTGGGGCGGCACCGACGCCACCGCCAACACCGCCGAACTCTCGCGCAATATCGGCGGCCTCGTGGGCGGCATCGACACGGCTTTGGGCGACACCTGGCGCGTCGGCCTTGCCGGCGGTTACAGCCAGTCCAATTACAGCCTGGACGCCCTCTCCTCCTCCGGCAGCGCGACGAGCTACGACCTGTCCGCCTATGCCGGCGCGCAATGGGGCGATCTCGCTCTGCGTCTCGGCGCGGCCTATGCGTGGCATGACCTCTCGGCCAACCGCACGGTGATCCTGCCCAATTTCGTGAATGCCCTGTCCTCGGACTATTCGGGTCACACGGCCCAGGTCTTCGGCGAGATCGCCTATGGCTTTGCCGCCGGCCCGACGCGGATCGAGCCCTTCGCGGCCCTGTCCTACGTGAATCTCAATCTCGGCGGATTCACCGAAGCGGGCGGCGCGGCGGCGCTCACGGGGGCGTCGCAGACCCAGGACAACACCTTCTCCGCGCTCGGCCTGCGCGCCTCCCAGTCGGTGGCGCTGGGCAGTGGCGTGCTGACGGCGCGCGGCAGCCTCGCCTGGCAATATGCCTTCGGCGACGTAAATCCGCAGGCGACGCTGGCCTTCGCCAGCGGCAGCGCGCCCTTCACGGTGTCGGGGGCGCCCATCGGGCGCAATGCGGCGCTGCTGGGGGTGGGCCTCGATTATCGCGTGTCCTCCAGCCTGTCGCTGGGCGTCGCCTATTCCGGCGCCTTCTCGGATGTCGGGCAGGACAATGCCATCAACGGCCGCCTTTCCCTCGCCTTCTGACAAAAGAGGGGCGACGCCCCTCTTTTGGAACGTTTAAAAACAGATTTTTACAATCGTTCCATAGAATAGGGGAGCGTATTGCTGCCCGGACACCGCGTTGATATGTGGCACGTTGCTTTTCGTCCCACCCATGGGTTTGGCGAAAAGCATCCGCTTCCGATCCGCACGACGCGGCGGATCGGACCGGCCCCATACGGATCGAGGTGTCCATGCTGCCCTCCCCCGCTTTCCGGAGCGCACCCGCGCGCCATGCGCTGCTCACGTTCATCGCCGGCGCGTGCGCCCTGATGGCCGCGCCTGTGGCGGCCCATGACCTCGTCGTGAAGCCGGGAGCAGCGAAGGACGCGCAGATCCCCCTGGAGGTGATGCTCACCGAAGTCTTCTTCACCGGCGACGTGCTGTTGAAGCCGGACGCGGTGACCCTGAGCTTCGTGTCCGACGGGCAGAAGAGCACGCTGGACCTCACGCCCGATCCCACCGCCAAGGCGCTGACCGCGCGCGTCAGCACTGCAGCGCCCGGCGCCGCGCTCGCGAAGATCTCGCGCACCCGTCCCGCGCGCGAAGAGGCGGGGCGCCCGAGCGAGCCCGCGACCCTGTCGGAGAGCACCTCCAAGGCCCTGCTCAACCTCCAGCCCGGCGCGCCGGGATTCGGCACGCAGACCGGCGACCGGCTGGAGATCGTCGCCCTCGCCAATCCCGCCGAGCTGAAGGCGGGCGAGGAATTCCCCGTAAAGGTGCTGTTCGACGGCAAGCCGCTGCCGGCGCGCGTCTTCGCGACCTATGACGGCTTCTCCACACGCGAGGGCACCTTTGCCACCACCGCGCTCGCGGAGAAGGATGGCACCGCCCATGTGAAGATCACCGCACCCGGCCTCTGGGTTGTGAAGGTGACCTACAGCCAGAGCGAAAATACCCCCACCCATGGGCGCTACAGCGCCAACGCCAATCTCGTGTTCCAGGTGAAGTAGGCGGCGCCCCGATGCTGAAGGCGGTCTGGTTCCAGATCCACTGGTTCCTCGGCATCACGGCGGGCTTGGTCCTTGCCGTGGTGGGGGTCACGGGGGGCATGCTCTCGTTCGAGCACGAGATCCTGTCCCTGCTCAATCCGGGCGTAATGCATGTGGCGCCCCAGCCGGGCGGCCCGCTGCCCCCGGCGGAGCTTCTGGAGAAAGTCCGCGCCAACGCACCGGGGCGCACCCTCACGGCGCTCACTGTCTCGGCCGACCCCGCGACCTCGGCCCGCGTGGTGCTCGCCCCTCCGCCGGGCGGAGCCGGCGGGCCGCGCGGCGAGACGCGCTATGTGAACCCCTATGACGGCGCACTCCTGGGCGCGCTGGAGGGGCAGGACTTCTTCCGCACGGTGATGCAGGTCCATCGCTGGCTCGCCTCGGGAGATGTGGGCAAGCAGATCGTCGGCGCCTCCACCATCTGCCTCATCATTCTGTCCCTGTCCGGTCTCTATCTGCGCTGGCCGCGCCGCTGGCGCGATTGGCGCAACTGGCTGCCGCTGGATTTTTCCAAGCGCGGCCGCGCGCTGTTCTGGGACCTGCATTCGGTGATCGGCACCTGGGTCCTGCCCTTCTATCTGCTGGCGTCGCTCACGGGTCTCTATTGGTCCTATGACTGGTATCGCGGCGCGCTGTTCGACCTCACCGGCACGCCGCGCCCGCAGCAGATGGGCCAGGGCGGCCCCGGCCAGCAACGCCCGCCAGGACAGGGCGCGCAGGGGCAAGGCGCGCCGGGACAGGGCGCACAGGGACAAAGCGGCCAAGGGCAAGGCGCCCAGGGACAGGCCGCGACTGGAAACCCGGGCGCCCCGGCGCAGGGCGGCGGTCCGCGCGGCCAAGGCGGCGGCGCGGGAGGCCCGCAGCGCCCGGCGCTCGACATCGCCAAGCTCTGGGGGGTCTTCCTCACGCAAAGCGGCGGCTATTCCACTGCGACCCTGCGCCTGCCCCAGGGCAATGCGCAGACGCTGACCATTAGCTATCAGACGCCGGACCCGGCCCATGAGCGGGCCAACAACACCCTCGTCCTCGATGCCAACGGCGTCGTGCGCGAACACCGCCGCTATGACGACCTCCCGTTCGGGCAGAAGCTCATGGCGAGCATCTTCGTGCTGCATGCGGGCAGCTATTTCGGCCTGCCGGGGCTGATCCTGATGATGGTGGCGAGCCTGCTCATGCCGCTCTTTACGGTGACCGGCTGGCTGCTCTATCTCGACCGGCGCAGGAAGAAGCGCCTCGCCCGGCAGGCCGCGCGCGGCGTCGCGCCCTTGCCGGCCGGAGACGCCCCGCTCCTCATCGCCTTCGCGAGCCAGAGCGGCACGGCCGAGCGCCTCGCCTGGCAGAGCGCGAGCGCACTTCAGGCGAGCGGCCTCCCGGTAACCGTCGCGCCGCTGGCGAGCCTCGGCCCCGATGCCTTCGGCGCCGCGCGCCGGGCGCTGTTCGTGGTCTCCACTTTCGGCGAGGGCGAGCCCCCGGACCAGGCGCGGGCCTTCGCCCGCCGCATGGCGCAGGCCGGAGACGGTCTGGCGACCCTCGACTATGGCGTTCTCGCCCTCGGCGACCGGACCTATGACCAGTTCTGCGGGTTCGGCCGCGCTCTGGACGATTGGCTGCGCGCCAAGGGGGCAAAGCCCCTGTTCGAGCGCATCGAGATGGACAAGGAGGACGCCGCCGCGCTCCAGCAATGGCAGGCACGGCTCGGCGAGATTGCGGGCGCGCCGGTCGCGGCCCCGCTCGCCACGCCGCCCGCGCCGACCTTCGCGCCCTGGCGGCTCGTGCTGCGCCATCACCTCAATCCCGGCAGCGTGGGCCTGCCCACCTTCCATCTGGCCTTCATCTGCGAGGCGCCCTGCGACTGGCAGGCGGGCGACGTGCTGGAAGTGAAGCCCTGCAACGCGCCGGACATCGTCGCCGCGCGGCTGGCCGCAGCAGGCCTGTCGCCGGACGCCATCGTGCAGCATTCGGGCGCGGCCCACAGGGTGGGCGACGTGCTCGGGCGCTCCGCCCGGCCCGCCACGGTGGACGGCACGCCGCAGGCCATGGGGGACGCCGTCGTGCGGCTGCCCACGGGCGAATAGTCCATCG
>JASBUY010000185.1 GCA_030147645.1 Aquabacter sp.
CGTCGAAGGCCTCACCAAGGTCTTCTATCCCGAAGCCTCCTCGACGGTGATCTTCGTCATCATGGCCATCGTGCTGCTCGTGAAGCCCGCCGGGCTTTTCGGCACCGCGAAGTGAGAAGGGCGTATCCATGACCACTTCCCCTCTCACCGTTCCCGCCCGCCGCGAAGGCGCCTCCGTCGTCGCCATCCTCGCCGGCATCGTGGTGCTGGCCGCGCTGATCGCGGCGCCCTTTGCGGTCTATCCGGTCTTCCTCATGAAGGTGTTGTGCTTCGCGCTGTTCGCGTGCGCCTTCAACCTTCTGCTCGGCTATGTGGGCCTGCTCTCCTTCGGCCACGCCATGTTTTTCGGCGGCGCGAGCTATATCTGCGCGCACACCGTCAAGGTTCTCGGCATGACGCCGGAGATCGGCATCCTGGCCGGCACCGCCTTTGCCGCCTTGCTCGGCCTTGTTGCGGGGCTCCTCGCCATCCGCCGGCTCGGCATCTATTTCGCCATGGTCACGCTGGCTTTGGCGCAGATGTTCTTCTTCTTCTGCCTCCAGGCCAAGTTCACCGGCGGCGAGGACGGCCTCCAGGCGGTGCCGCGCCGCCCGCTGTTCGGCGTCATCGACATCACCTCGGACCTCAATCTCTATTATGTGGTCCTGGCGATCTTCCTCATCGGCTTCGCCATCATCTACCGCACCGTCCATTCGCCCTTCGGCCAGGTGCTCAAAGCGATCCGCGAAAACGAGCCCCGCGCCATCTCGCTCGGCTACCGGGCGAACCAGTACAAGCTGCTGGCCTTCGTTCTCTCCGCCGCGCTCGCGGGACTTGCGGGCTCCACCAAGGCCATGGTGTTCCAGCTCGCCTCGCTCACCGACGTCGCCTGGCAGATGTCCGGCGAAGTGGTGCTGATGACGCTGGTGGGCGGCATGGGCACCATTATCGGCCCGGTGGTCGGCGCGGCGGTGATCGTCACCATGCAGAACTATCTCGCCTCGCTGGGCGAATGGGTGCTGGTGATCCAGGGCGCCATCTTCGTGCTGACCGTGTCGCTGTTCCGGCGCGGCATCGTCGGCGAAGTCCTCGCCTTCATTCAGAAGCGTAAGGACAAGGCCGGAGCCTGACGCTCCGGCCCGCCGGGCCGCCATCAATTGATGCCGGTCCGGCATGAGCCCTTTTCGCTCTTGCGTGGCACTGTGCGCGCGACGGCAAGCAGCGGAGCGGGCGCATGGGCGGGAGAAGCGGCGAAGGCATCGGCGATAAGGGGGACGTGATCGCGCGGGGCGATGCGCCCTTGATGGCGGGCTTCCGTCTCCTCGACATTCCCCTCGGCGACGTGACCATCCGCGCCGCCGTCGCCGGCAACGGCCCCCCGCTCCTTCTGCTCCACGGCCATCCCCAAACCCATGTGACCTGGCGCAAGATCGCGCCCGAGCTGGCGCGCGACTTCACCGTGGTCGCGGCCGATCTGCGGGGCTATGGCGACAGTTCCAAGCCCGAGGGCGGGATCGACCACATCGCCTATTCCAAGCGGGAAATGGCCAAGGACCAGGTGGCGGTGATGGAGCGCCTCGGCTTCTCCCGCTTCGCGCTGGTGGGCCATGATCGCGGCGCGCGGGTCGCCCATCGCCTCGCCCTGGACCATCCCGATTCGGTCTCGCGGCTCTGCGTGATGGATATCGCGCCCACCGCCACCATGTATGCGCGCACCGACAAGGCCTTTGCGTCGCGCTATTTCTGGTGGTTCTTTCTGATCCAGCCTTATCCCCTGCCCGAGCGGCTGATCGGCGCGGACCCGGAATATTTCCTGCGCCATCATCTTGCCGGCCAGACCAAGACCCCCGGCGCCACCGAGCCGGAGGCGTTCGCCGAATATCTGCGCTGCTATCTCGACCCCGCCGCGCGGCACGCCATCTGCGAGGATTATCGCGCTGCCGCCGGAATCGATCTCGTCCATGACGCCGCCGACGCGCATGCCCGCATCACCGCCCCGCTCCTCGCTTTGTGGGGCGCGCGCGGCACGGTGGGCGCGCTTTATGATGTGCTGGAGACCTGGCGTGAAAAGGCGCTGGACGTTTCCGGTTACGCTTTAGATTGCGGCCACCTGCTGCAGGAAGAGCGGCCTCTGGATACGCTGCGGGCCCTGCAGGACTTCATCAGGGGTTGAGGGCGAAGCGCGATCAAGTTGCTTGATCCGGCGGGCGCGGGCGGCTTCAATGCACGCGCGCATGCTCTGTGAGATTTTGTATTTTGCCTCAATTGCCCGCCGTCTCGGTCTGCATTCCCGCGTCTCCGGATCTGGAGGGGCTGGCGGAAGATCTGGAATTCGCGCTCGATTCCCTCGTGGTTCAACGCTTCCTCGATTATGAGGTCGTCATCACCGACGATACGCGCTCCGGCGAGGTGGAAGCCCTGGTGCGCACCTATGATTTCGGCGGCCGGATGCGGTATTTCCGCAATCCGCAGCCCTTGGACGTCCCGCTGAACTGGGACGAGGCGGTGCGCCTGTCCCGCGCGCCGCTGGTCAAGATGCTCCTGCCGCAAGACCGCTTCGCCCATCCCGACGCGCTCGCTCGCTTCGTGCGCATGATGGAGGAGGCCCCCGAGGCGGTCATGGGCATCGCCGGCACCACGCACGAGGACGGGACGAAAGGCCCGGTCCCGGAGCCCGACCTTGTTGCGGCGCTGCGGCGCCAGCCGGAGCGCCTGCTGCGGGAAAACCCCGTCGGCCCGTTGAGCACGACCATCTATCGGCGCGTGCCGCCGCTCGATTATGACCCGCGCCTCACTTTGCGCGCGGACGTGGATTTCTACATGCGGGCGCTGCGCCTCAATCCCCGGCTCGCATGGGTGGAGGAGCCGCTCATCGTGCTCGGCCCGCCCATCGAGCGCCGGGTCGATGCGGGGCGTGATGTGCGGGAAACGGTGCTGATGCTCGAAAAGGCACTCATGCAGGTGCGCGACGACGAGGACACCGCCCGCTATCTCTGGCGGCTGATGCGTGACCACAAGGTGCGCAATACCCGCCAGCTCGCCCGCCTCGCAGAGCCCGCCCCCTCGGTGCTCGCCTATTTCGAGCACCTGTTCGCCCATCCCCCGCGCGGCGAGCGGCGGGGGATTTTGGCGCTTCTGACCGGGCGGCGCTGACGATCAGCCGGCCACCGCCGCGGCGATGGCGGCGCCGCATTGAGCGGTGGTCGCCGTGCCGCCGAGATCGCGGGTGCGCGAGGACGGGTCCGCCAGCACGGTCTCGATGGCCGCGACCACCGCATCCGCCGCATCCTTGTGGCCGAGATGCTCCAGCATCATGGCGCCCGACCAGATCTGCCCGATGGGATTGGCAATGCCCTGGCCCGCAATGTCCGGCGCCGAGCCATGGACCGGCTCGAACATGGAGGGGAAGTCGCGCTCGGGATTGATATTGGCCCCCGGCGCGATGCCGAGCGATCCCGCGACCGCCGGGCCGAGATCGGAGAGGATGTCGCCGAACAGGTTGGACGCCACGACCACATCGAACCGGTCGGGATTCATCACGAAATGGGCGGCAAGAATATCGATGTGATACTGGTCGGCGCGCACATCGGGATAGTCCTGCTTCACCGTCTCGAAGCGCTCGTCCCAGAACGGCATGGTGTGGACGATGCCGTTGGATTTGGTGGCCGAGGTGACGTGCTTCTTCGTCCGGGTGCGGGCGAGATTGAAGGCATAGCGCAGGATGGCATCGGTGCCCTTGCGGGTGAAGACAGCCTGCTGGGAGGCGAATTCCTCCGGCGTGCCGCGATACATGCGCCCGCCGATCTCGGAATACTCGCCCTCGTTATTCTCGCGCACCACATAGAAATCGATGTCTTTGGCGGTGCGCCCGGCGAGCGGGCTGGTCATGCCCTTCAGCAGGCGCACCGGGCGCAGTGCCACATATTGCCGGAAATTCCGGCGGATCGGGATCAGCAGGCCCCAGAGCGAGACATGGTCCGGCACGCCGGGAAAGCCCACGGCGCCAAGATAGATGGCGTCATGATGACGGATGCGATCCAGGCCGTCCTTCGGCATCATCTCGCCGTGCTTCTGAAAATGGGCGCAGCTCCAGTCGAAATGGTCCCATTGAAAGGAGAGCCCGAACCGCTTGCCCACCGCATCCAGAACCCGGATGCCTTCCGGCACCACCTCGTTGCCGATGCCGTCGCCGGGGATGGTCGCGATGCGATAGGTTGTCATGGGTGTTTCTCTCCGTGGATCCGGGTGCCCCGGCTTGGCAGTGTCGTCTTGCCAGTGTCGTCTTGGCAGTCTCGTCGGGCGACACCCTATCGCGCGGGGCGCAAAATGCCTTATGCCGTTTCGATCTGGTTCGATATCGGGACAGCATGAATGGAGGCGGCCTGGCTTGAGGATTTCCTCGCCCTCGTGGACTGCATGAATTTTTCCCGGGCGGCGGAGCGGCGCAACATCACGCAGCCCGCCTTCAGCCGGCGCATTCGCGCGCTCGAAGCCTGGGTCGGCGCGCCGCTCATCGACCGCGACACCCATCGCCTCGCCCTGACCCCGGCCGGTCAGGCCTTCCTGCCCGCCGCCGAACAGGCGCTGCATGCGCTGCGGCGCGGGCGCAGCGCGGCGAGCGCGGCGGCCGAGGAGGGCGCGGGCGAACTCACCTTCCTTGCGACCCACGCCCTTTCGCTCACCTTCTTTCCCCAATGGCTGCGCGCCTATGAGGAGGCGGTGGGGGAACGCCCCGTGCGGCTCATGGCGGACAATATGGTGGCATGCGAGCGCCAGATGCTGGACGGGCGCGCCCATTTCCTGCTCTGCCATCATAACCCGGCCGCCGATCTGCGCCTCGGCGGCGCCGCCTTCCGCACCCTGCGGCTCGGCGGCGACGTGCTGGTGCCGGTGTGCGGGCGCGCGGATGACGGCCGCGCGCTCTTTCCCCTGCCCGGATCGGAGGCCGCCCCCCTGCCCTATCTCGCCTATAGCGCGGAATCCGGCATGGGGCGCATCGTGGCGGCGGTGCGCGCGCAGGACGCGCCCCACGCCTTTCTGCGGCCCGTCTTCACCTCGCATCTCTCCACCGCGCTGGTCGCGCAGGCCCGAGTCGGCCGGGGCATCGCTTTCGCCCCCTTAAGCCTGGTGGAGAGCGACCTTGCTCCCGATGGCCGGCTCGCACGGGCGGGAGATCCGAGCACCGACATCCCCATGGACATCCTGCTCGTTCGCCCGCGCGCGCGGATGACGCCAGCGGCGGAACGCTTCTGGGACGCAGCCCTCGCCCGATCGGGCGGCGTCTCTGCCTGATCGCCGGTCAGCCGAGCGCCTTGTCCAAACGGTCGGCGATGGTGGTGAGCACCTTCACCCGGCACCAATGCTTGTCCTGCGCCTCCACCAGCGTCCAGGGCGCGTAATAGGTGCTGGTCCGGTCCACCATGTCGGTGACGGCGGCATCATAGAGCGGCCATTTCTCGCGGTTCCGCCAATCCTCCGGCGTCAGCTTGAACCGCTTGTAGGCGATGCGTTCGCGCTCCTCGAAGCGGCGCGCCTGCTCCTCCGGCGTGATGGCGAGCCAGAATTTCACCACCACATAGCCGGACTGGGTCAGCTCATGCTCGAAATCATTGATTTCGCCATAGGCGCGCTCCCAGTCCGCCTCGGGCGTGAAATTCTCGACGCGCTCCACCAGAACCCGGCCGTACCAGGAGCGGTCGAACACCGCGACGTCGCCCCGGCGCGGAATGGAGCGCCAGAAGCGCCAGAGATAGGGCCGCGCGCGCTCCTCGTCGGTCGGCGCGCTGATGGGGTGGACGCGGAAATGGCGGGGATCGAGCGCTTGGCGCAGACGCATGATGGTGCTGCTCTTGCCGGCGGCATCGCTCCCCTCGAAGACGCAGACGAGGCCGCTGCGACGGAATTTCCGGCTTTGGGTGATCTCGGTGATGCGGCGCTGCTGCGCCTCCAGTTCCGAGCGATAGGCTGCGTCCGAGATGGTGCGGTCATAATCCAGCGTGGAGAGGATGGAGGCTTTGGGCAGGCTCTCGGGCTGGAAAAGGGGGGCCGCCGGCGCGGGCGGCGGCAGCGCCGGGGCCGTGGCGCGATGCAGCGCATCCATCAGGGCCTCGGCCACCATGGCATCGCGATAATGGGGATCGGCGGCGGGCACCACCACCCAGGGCGCATCCACGGTGGAGGTGATGCGGAACGCCTCCGTCGCCGCCTCTTCCAGCCGGCGGCGCTCCTTGCGTCCCTTTACCTCGTCCCATTCGCGCACCACGGGACGGTCCGCGCTTCCCGCTTTGGCTTGCGCCATGCGGCCTTCCGCCCGGTCCGCCTCCACATGGAGCCAGAGCTTCAGAACCACCACGCCCTCGCGCCAGAGCATCTGCTCCAGGCGATTGACGGCGGCGAGCCGCTCGCCGAACCGGGTGCGGGAATCCGTGCCGGACACCCGGCAGGAAAGGATGTCGTGATACCAGGAGCCGAGCACGATGCCGATCTCGCCGGCCGCCGGCATGTCGCGCCAATAGCGCCACATGGGCGGGCGGGCGCGCTCCTCGTCGGTCGGGGTGTCATAGGTCAGGGTGACGAGCTTGCGCGCGTCGAGCCAGCCATACAGCTGATTGAGCACCGCGCCCTTGCCGGCACCGTCCGCACCGTTCAGCAGAACGAGAATGCTGCGCTTCTTCGCGGCGATCAGATCCGCCTGGATGTCGAGCAGGTCCTCCCGGAGCTTGGGCTCCATGGCCTTGAACGCGGCCTTGTCGAGACGGTGCTCGATCTTCATGGATTCGAACATGGGTACCTTTCGGTCAGGCTCTCAATCGTGAGGGCGCACGTCCCCCAGCATGGACTGCTTCGCCCCGGCATGCACGCCCCACGGCCCGCATGGTGGTCCGGGCGCGCCGCCGTCGCCCCAGAGAGATCCGGGCAAGACGGAGGCGATCATGTTGATTTAACGTGATCGAACCAGACTTTGGCGCCCCTGCCCCTCGCACTCCCCGGTAGAAGCATGACCGTTCCGTCTTCCTCCCCGCTCCCGCGCATCGTCATCCTCGCCACGGGCGGCACCATTGCGGGGGCAGCGGATGCGCGCTCGAAGGGGGGATACAATGCCGGGGCGGTGCCGGCGGAGACGCTGATGGCGGCGGTGCCGGGCGCTACAGAGATCGCCGGGATCGCGTTCGAGACCGTCGCGGCCATCGGCAGCCAGGACATCACCGATGCCGTCTGGCACGCCTTGGCCCACCGCATCGCGGTGTTGGCCGCGCGCGAGGATGTGGACGCGATCCTCGTCACCCACGGCACCGACACGATGGAGGAGACCGCCTATTTCCTCCATCTCACGCTTTCCACCCAAAAGCCGGTGGTGATGGTGGGAGCCATGCGCCCCTCCACCGCGCTCTCCGGTGATGGCCCGGCCAATCTGCGCGCCGGTCTGATGGTGGCCGCCCATCCCGACAGCCGGGGACGCGGCATTCTGGTGGTGCTGAACGACACCATTCATGGCGCGCGGGATGTCACCAAGACCAGCACCACGCAGGTCGAGACCTTCCAGTCGCCCAATCTCGGGCCGCTCGGCTATGTGACGGCCAATGGCGTCGCCTTCCTGCGGGCGCCGGGCGCGCGCGCCGCCCTTCAGCTCCCCCCGGCGCCGCTGCCGCGCGTCTCCATCCTTTATGCCCATGCGGGAATGGATGCGCTGCTGGTGGAGGCGGCGATCGCGGCGGGCGCCAGGGGCGTGGTGCTCGCCGGCGTGGGAGACGGCAATGCCGCCCGGCCGGTGCTGGAGGCGCTCGCGGAGGCTGCAAGGTCGGGCGTCGCCGTGGTGCGGGCGAGCCGCTGTCCGCTCGGCCCGGTGCTGCGCAATATCGAGGTGAGCGACGATGCGGCCGGCTTCGTGGCGGCCGGCCTGCACAGTCCGGCCAAGGCGCGCGTGCTGCTTCAGGTGCTGCTCGCGAGCGGCATCACGGCGCCCGACGCCATCCAGGCGGCGTTCGACCGGACGGAATGACGGCGTCGGTCACAGCGGCCCGAATCTCGGCGGGGGGATGCGCCGCCGCGAAGCGGCCTCGTAGGCCGAGGCGATCTCCAGCAGCGCATCCTCACGCCCCGGCTCCGCGCGGAACACGAGGGAGAAGGGCAGGCCCGGCTCTGGGAGAGAGGTGGGCACATCGGACAGGCGCGATGTCCAGCGCATGCCGTCAGGTTCCAATTCATGCACCGGGTCATAGACCGTGGTGACGAAGCCGGCCGGCACGAGGATTTCCGTCAGCCCCGCATTGGGCCCGTCGAAGGATTCGGGAAGGAGATTCTGGTCGCGGGCGGAATCGCGCGCGCCCAGGGTGCGCGGCTGGGGCGCGCCGCCGATCAGCGCCGGGGCGAAGGGCGTGTGAAGGCGCACCAGCGCGTCGAGGCGGTTCTCGTAGATCACCATCATGTCCAGGCGCCGCAGCAATTCGCGCAGCATGATGCGCTCATTGATGCCCTGGCGCTCAAGGAGCGGGTTGCGCAGATCGTCAACCTCCGCCCAGTTGGCGAAGGCGGATTTCTGGTCGTCCCCCCAATATTTGGAGCGCGCATTGAGCGCCGCCCAGTCGGTCAGCGTCTCGTTAAAGCCCTTCTCCGCCCAGTCCCGCGCCCGCCGCGTGAGATATTGGGAGATGTGGAAGCGGAACGCCGGGGCAAGGTGCTGGGGCTGGATGCTCATGAGGTCCAGCGCCTCGGGCGGCGGGATGAGGCCGTCAGCCAGCGCCACCATATAATCGATGGGGGCCATGTCGCCGGTGCCGAACACCTGGCCGGGCATAAATTCGGTGGGCCGGATGGCGGCCGCGAATTCGGGGTAAAGCGGCTGTCCGTCCGGCCCGAGCCGATAGAGCAAATCCGGCATGAAGACCGGGATGAGCCGGGCCAGCGCCGTGCGAAAATCCACGCCCATGGGCTCCACGTCGGGATCCGGCGTCCAATGGCGGTGGGCGCTCTCCACCAGATGGGCGCCGAGCCGGTCGCGCAGCACCGCCTTGATCTCACGGTCGGCCGCCTCGACGATGGGCCGCTCCGTCAACGATCCCGGCGGGATGATCATGGATTCGCGAACGATGCCGATGCGCAGGCCCGCAAGGTCGGCCCGCCGGCCCACATGGGCAGCATAAGAGGGCAGGATCGTCGGACGCGGAACGGTGGTGAACACGTCGCGCGGGTCGTAATAGGTGCCGTCGGGATTCTTCAAGGCGTCCAGCACCTTGGCGCAGTCTTCCAAGGTGCGGCCATGGATGCCGGTGCGGTCCACATGGATGTCCGCGCCGATGGCCCCGCCGTCGAAGCCGAGCAGCGCCTTGTGGGGCAGGATCAGCGCGATGGCATTGTGGTTGGACGGGCCGCGGCAGGAGGCCCGTGTCTCTTCCCCGAGACTCACCATGACCATGTTGGTGCTCACCGACACGCCGGAGCCGGAAGAGGAGCCGAGCGAGGCCGCGCGCGCGGTGTCGTAGGGATTGACGGCGGTTCCCCCCCAAGAGGAGCGCTGGTTGCCGAGCACGGAGGGCAGGAAAGTCTCGGCCTGATGGCGCCCGCCGGGATCGCCCGCGCGGCCGTTATACTCGGTCATCACCGCCTTTGCGAAGATGATGGCGCCCTGCCGCCGCAACTGCTCGACGAGG
Source organism: Aquabacter sp. (assembly GCA_030147645.1). Taxonomy (GTDB): domain Bacteria; phylum Pseudomonadota; class Alphaproteobacteria; order Rhizobiales; family Xanthobacteraceae; genus Aquabacter. The sequence continues at coordinate 9,627 of JASBUY010000185.1, forward strand.
ATATGGTCGCGCGCCGGCACGTCCATGTCGTACGCCGCATCGCCTCCGCCGGTGGAGCGCATGTCCTTGGTGTCGAACGCATCCTTGAAGGAGAAGACCACCCCATACATGGGCATGGCCTCGAGGTCCGGCGCGCGCCCGTATTGCGCATCCAGCGCCGCCGCCTGCTCGCGCGCATCGGGAAGCTGGCGGAACAGTTCGCAGATGGGCGGCGCGCCGGGCGGCAGGGGCCCCTTGGAGGGGTGAAGGTCAAAATCGCCCCGGCAGGTGACCGAGCGCTCGCCCCGCAGATTGAGCGTGGAGAGCGCATTGACCTGTCCGGCCTCGGGCGTGCCGATAATCCAGCCATATTGCTGCATCACGTCGGGGTCGGAGGCGGTCGGGGCCATCTCGCCATATTGGATCGGCGGGCCGCGATAGCGCTCGAGGTCCGGCATCACCTCCGCCGCCTTGACCGTCTCGGTGGGAAAATGCTGGGGCGCCTCGCCCCGCACCGCGCCCAGAGCGGGCGGGATCGGCGCGCCATCCGCCGTCACCAGGCGGACGCTCGGGCCGTTAAAGGCGCGGACGCGGGCGATATATTGCTCCACCACATCAAGGCAGGTGGTGGTGCCGGCCCGGATCGCGGCATGCAGGTCGGCGATGCTCGCTTCCTCCACCCGGAACGGCGCGGGGGACAAAGGCTGCGGGGCCATGGGCACCTCCCTGAGACGCGGTCCTCTGTGATCGCGCCGCACGGACGGAAATTCAAGTCACTTTCCAAATAGGAAAGTGACTATCCAAACGCCCCCCCAAAGTGTCTAAGCCTCCGCTGCGAGATCCAGGCCGTCCCGCCGGTTCTTCTCCGCGAGCAGGCCCTCGAAATAGGCGATGGTCTTCTTCAGCCCCTCGCGCAGCCTCACGCTCGGCGCCCATCCCAGTTGCGCCTGCGCGCGGGAAATGTCCGGCCGGCGCTGGCGCGGGTCGTCCTGCGGCAGCGGCTTGTGGACCAGCTTGGAGGAGCCGCCCACAAGATCCAGCACCTCGGCCGCCAGTTCGGCGATGGTGAATTCCTCGGGATTGCCGAGATTGATAGGGCCGGTCACCTCGGCGGGGGCCGTCATGAGGGCTTCAAGGCCCGCCACCAGGTCGTCCACATAGCAGAAGGAGCGGGTCTGGCTGCCGTCGCCGAACAAGGTGATGTCCTGCCCCGTGAGCGCCTGGACCACGAAATTGGACACGACGCGCCCGTCATTGGGGTGCATGCGCGGGCCATAGGTGTTGAAGATGCGCGCCACCCTGATCTGCAAGGCATGCTGGCGGTGATAGTCGAAGAACAGCGTCTCCGCGCAGCGCTTGCCCTCGTCATAGCAGGCGCGCGGGCCGATCGTGTTCACATTGCCCCAATAGGCCTCGGTCTGGGGATGCTCCTGCGGGTCGCCGTAAATCTCGGACGTGGAGGCCTGGAGCACCGGCACCTTCAGCCGCTTGGCGAGGCCCAGCGCATTGATGGCGCCGATCACGCTCGTCTTGGTCGTCTGGACCGGATCGAACTGGTAGTGAACCGGCGAGGCGGGACAGGCGAGATTATAGATGGCGTCCACCTCGATATAGAAAGGGAACGTCACGTCGTGGCGCATCAGCTCGAAGCGCGGATGGGCGAGCAGATGCTCGATATTGCGCCTCGTGCCCGTGTAGAAATTGTCGATGCACAGCACCTCGTGCCCCTGGGCCAGCAGCAGGTCGCACAGATGCGAACCGAGGAAGCCGGCGCCGCCGGTGACGGCGATGCGCGCGGGCAGGAGGGATTTGGCATCAAGCTGCATAAGGCGGGTCCGTTTCATCAGCGCCCGCGCCGATGACGGGGGCGGGCCGTCCGTCTTCACCACACAAGGCCCCGGGCGCCAAGCTCAAATGCGTGCATAGCTTGGCAGATGGATCGCGCGCGGATGCGCTTCCCCGCCGCCGGGCCTTGGCCGCAACCGCGCGAGCGCGTATCCAGGCGAGGCTGAAAGGGGCCGACGAGTGGACAGGACATGAAGATTCTGGTGACGGGGAGCGCGGGCTTCATCGGCTTCCACACGGCAAAGGCGCTGCTGGATCGCGGCGACACCGTGGTGGGCTTCGATGTGGTCAATGATTATTACGACCCTGCGCTCAAGGAAGCCCGCCTCGCGCAGCTCGAAGCGCGCGAAGGAGACCGGTTTTCATTCGTGCGGGCCGATCTTGCGGACAAAGCGGCGGTGGATGCGTGCTTTGCCGCGCATCGCTTCGACCGGGTGATCCATCTGGCCGCGCAGGCCGGGGTGCGCCACTCCATTTCCCACCCGCAGGATTATGTCGCCTCCAACATCGTCGGCTTCACCAACATTCTCGAAGCCTGCCGTCACCAGAGCGTACCCCATCTCACCTATGCCTCCACGTCCTCGGTCTATGGCGCCAACACCCATATGCCGTTTTCCGAGCATGACGGGGTGAACCACCCGCTCCAATTCTATGCCGCCACCAAGCGCGCCAATGAATTGATGGCCCACGCTTACAGCCATCTGTTCCGCCTGCCGACGACGGCTCTGCGCTTCTTCACGGTGTACGGGCCGTGGGGCCGGCCCGACATGGCGCTGTTCCTGTTCACCCGCGCCATCCTGGCGGGAGAGCCCATCCAGGTCTTCAATAACGGCAACCACAGCCGCGACTTCACCTTCGTGGACGACATCGTGGAGGGCGTGATCCGCGCGAGCGACCAGATCGCAGCGCCCAATCCCGACTGGGACCCGGCAACGCCCGATCCCGCCACCTCCAACGCGCCCTACCGCATCTTCAATATCGGCAACGACGCGCCGGTGAGCCTGCTGGACTATATCTCGGTGCTGGAAGACTGCCTGGGGCGCAAGGCCATCAAGCAGATGCTTCCCGTCCAGCCGGGCGACGTCCCGGACACGCGCGCGGACGTCTCGTCCCTCATGTCCGCCGTGGGTTATCGCCCCACGACCAGCGTGAAGGACGGCATCTCGCGCTTCGTGGACTGGTACCGGAGCTATTACCGGGTGTGAGGTTCTGCTCCGACCTCCGTTTGGATGTCGGGCCTCGTTATTTTTTGAGCGTATTTTGGAAAGTGAATTGCCGTGCCCTCCGATCCCTGTGCTTCGACGCTCGAGCGCGAACAGCCGCTCAACATCCGCCTTCCCACCCATGCCGGCCGGCGCTTTCTGCCGGTGGAGGGTTCGCGATGGGGCGAACTCATCCTTCCGGCGGCGGACGAAGGGGCACATGCCGATCGCACCGGGATGCGGGTCGTTCTGTTCGCGAGCTTCGAATACGGGTTTCTGGCGCTTGAGGCGGTGAAGGCTTATGCCGCGCGCTTTCCGGGACGGATCACGATCGCAGGCCTTGCGACCGACGACCCGGTGAACCCCACGGCGCGGATTGGCCTGAAAAAGCGCATCTGGAAATATCTCGACGCGGCGCAGCGGATCGAGATGGAGACGGCCATCGTCGAATCCGCCCTCACGGCGGGGTGTCCCGTCTTCACCGGCGAGGTCAAGACCGACGGCTTCCGGCAGATCCTGCGTGAGGACTGGCGGCCCGATGTCATCCTGAGCTGCGTGTTCGGCCAGGTGATCGGCCCGCGCATCATCGCCATGCCAGCCTATGGAATCTATAATTTCCATCCCTCCGACCTGCTCCACGGCCATGGAGCAGGGCCGGCACCGGACGAGGACCTGGAGGCGCGGCGCGCGAGCGAAACCGTCTGGAGCCTTCACCAGGTGAGCACGGAAATCGACACCGGCCCGGTTATCGGGGTGTCACCGCCCATGACCGTGGTCGATGCTTCCGGCCGGCTGCCCGACGATCGGCACATCTTTTACGACAAGCTGATCGAGCCGGTGGGTCCCCTCGCGTCGCACCTGATCGACGCGCTCTGGCGGCGTTTCCGGTCCGACGAAACCGGCGCGCTGGACACCTTGGACGTCGCCCCCGCCTTCACTTCCGCGCTTCTGGAGCGCATGCGCGCGCCGATCCACGCCCATGCCCCCTGCGAAGACCTGCCTCGCTTCGATCCGACCGGGCTTGAGCGCTACGCCTGACGGCGCATCCTTCACAGGAAGCCGGTCGAAATCCAGGGCACGGCGGCGATCACGATCAGGCCGATGAACAGCGCGATGAGATAGGGCCAGATGGCGCTGATGGCTTCGTCGGGCGAGACGTTGCCGATCTTGCAGGCGAGATAGAAGCCGATGCCGATGGGCGGCGTCATGAGGCCGATATTCATGGCCGAGACGATGACCATGGAATATTGGATGTCGTTGATCCCGAGCTTGCGGGCGATGGGATACATGAGCGGCGCCATGAGCACGATGGCCGGCAGCCCTTCCAGAATGCAGCCCAGCACCAGGAAAACGATGATGGAGACGGCCATGAAGCCGATCCAGCCGCCCGGCAGCGCCGCCATGAAGTTCGCGAGATCCTGGGCGATGCCGGCCTGGGTGATGGCCCAGGCCATGGCGACCGCGCAGGCGAGGATCATGAGGATGGCGCCGGTGAGCGCAGCGGTCTCCACCAGCATGGAATAGAAGGTGCGCAGCGAGATGCCGCCATACAGCACGATGCCGATGAAGAAGGCATAGACCACCGCGAAGGTGGAGACCTCCGTGGCGGTGGCCATGCCGCTCGACACCGCGCTGCGGATCAGGAAGGGCAGAACCAGCGCCGGGGCCGCGACCAGCGCAGTGCGGCCGATGAGCTTGCCGGACAGGCGCCGCACCCCGGTCATGTCCTCATGGCGCGCCTTCCAGCGCGCGAGGCCCGCAAGCGCGGCGAGCAGCACCATGGCCACCACGAAGCCGGAGGTGAACAAAGCGGCGATGGAGACGCCCGCCACCGAGCCCAGCACGATGAGCACGATGGAGGGCGGCACCGTGTCCGCCATGGCCGCGCCGGTGGCGAGCAGGGCGATCATTTCCTTGGGCTTGTGGCCGCGCCGCTTCATTTCGGGGAACAGCGCGGGGGCCACCGTCGCCATGTCCGAGACCTTGGAGCCGGAAATGCCCGAGACCACGAACAGCGAGCCCAGCAGCACATAGGACATGCCGGCCTTCACATGGCCGAGCAGGGAGGCGAGGAAATCCACGATCGCCTTGCCCATCCCGGTGGAATCCAGGATGCAGCCGAGCAGCACGAATACCGGCACCGACAGGAGGATGAGGCTGGACATGCCCTCGTCCATGCGCCCGATCATCACGAAGACCGGGACATGGGTGGAAAAGGCGAGATAGCTCACCGTTCCGATGCCGAAGCAGAAGGCGATGGGGACACCGCCCGCAAGGCAGGCGGCGACGAAGCCCACCAGGAACAGGACGATGGTGATGTTGCCCGCCTTGATGAGCGCGGGCGCGGCGAACCACAACGCGCCGAGAACGGCGGCGATCAGCACGAGGCTGACCAGGATGTCGCGCAGCGTGCCGCGCCGCACCGCCTGCGCCACCGCGAGCGCCGCCATGCCGATGACGCCCACCGGCAGGGCCGCCGCGCGATAAGAGCCGGAAATGTTGAGGGCCGGGGTGGTGATGAAGGATTCCTCCATCATGTAGTCCACCGCCGGATAAGCGAGCGCGAGCAGGAAGGCGGCCACCAGCAGCAGGCCCAGCGTCTCCACGAAAGCGGCGGCGGGGGGCGACAGCAGGCGGGTCAGCAAGGTGAGCTTGAGATGCTCATTGCGGTCCAGCGCGATGATGGAGCCGAGCATGGCGAGCCAGATGAAGGTGATGGAGGCGACCTCGTCGATCCACACCACCGGCAGCGCGAAGAAATAGCGGGAAATCGCCCCCACCAGCAGCAGGCCCACCACCACCAGCAGAAGCCCGGAGGCGAGCGCCTCCACCGGGCGCATGAAGCCGGATCCCCTGCGGGGCGCCTCGGTTTCGGAAACCAGGGGCAGGCTGTCGTCGGCCGTGGAAGCCATGGCGAAGGTCCGTTGAAAGGGCAGGCGCCGGGACGCGAGCGCGTCCCGGCTTTTTGGGGATCAGGCGGCGATCAGGACAGCTTGCCGGAATATTTTTCCAGCATGGCCCAGGCCTCGTCGCCATATTTGCCCTTCCATTCGGCATAGAAGCCGGCGGAGCGCAGCTTGTCGCGGAAGCTGTCGGGGCTCGTCGTGTTGAAGGCCATGCCCTTGTCGGTCAGGTCCTTCTGGAGGCCGGCATTCAGCGCGGCGACGTCGGTGCGCTCCTTCTCGCCGGCGAGATTGATGTTCTTCGCGACGATGGTGCGCAGATTCTCCGGCAGACGCTCGAAGGCGCGGCGGTTCGCCAGGAACCAGAAGCCGTCCCACATGTGGTTGGTGAGCGAGCAGTTCTTCTGCACTTCGTAGAGCTTGGCCGTGGAGATGATGGCCAGCGGATTTTCCTGCGCATCCACCACGCCGGTCTGGAGCGCGGTATAGACCTCGGCGAAATTGATGGAGGCCGGGGCGCTGTCGAACGCCTTGAACATGGAGGTCCAGAGCGGGGAGACCGGCACGCGGATCTTCAGGCCCTTGAAGTCGGCGGCGGTCTGGATCGGCTTGGTGGAGGTGGTGGTCTGGCGGAAGCCGTTGTCCCAGATCTTGTCCATGGCGACGAGGCCGAACTTGGAGATCTGGCCGCGCACATAGGCGCCGAGATCCCCGTCCATGGCCTTCCACACGGTCGCATAGTCGGGGAAGGCGAAGCCGATGCCGGAGATGGAGGCGTTCGGCACCAGGGTCGAGAGGATGAGCGGCGAGAGGGTGAAGAACTCGATGCCGCCTGAGCGCAGCTGGCTCAGCATGTCGGTGTCGCCGCCGAGTTGGCTGGAGGGGAACACCTTGATCTCGACCTTGCCGTCGGTCTCCTTCTTGATGGCCTCGGCCATCTCGTTGGCGCGCACGTTCATGGGGTGCGTGACGGGCAGGTTGTTGGCGTACTTATAGGAAAATTCGGCGCTCTGGGCGCGCGCCACGTGCGGCGCGGCAATGCCGCCCACGAGCATGGTGGCGGCACTCGCCTTCAACAGGGTGCGACGGCTCAGAGACATGTCTCGTTTCCTCCCTTGGCGGCCGGTCGTGGCCTGCTTCCCATCCCAGGTCCAAGTGATGGACCGATTATTGCTGCACTGGACGGGGCTCTTGTGGCCACCGCCTCAACAGAGATAGAGTTTCTGGCAGAACTGACCTCGGGCTGTCTAGCTCCAATCACAGAATCAGGTCCATCATATGGATCAAGGGCGAGGAAACGGCGCCGTCGAAGAGGCGGGGCCCGGAGGAACCCGGAGCATCGAGCGCGCCATCGCGCTGCTGCTGCTGGTGGGGCGCGCGGGCACGGCCGGCGCGCGGCTGTCCGATATCGTGGCCACCTCGTCCCTCCCCAAACCCACGGCGCGGCGCGTTCTTCTCGCCTTGGTGCGTTCGGGCCTGCTGGATCAGGACCCGACCACACGGCGCTATCATATCGGTCCGGAAGCCTATGTCCTAGGCGTGCTGGCGAGCGAGCGATTCGGCATACACGCTTTGGCGCGGGACGGGCTGGCGCGGCTCGCGCGCGAAAGCGGGGACAGCGCTTTCCTCTCCGTGCCGCGGGATGATTTCGCGGTCTGCCTGCATCGCGAGGAAGGCCCCTTCCCCATCCGCACCCATGTGCTTCAGGCGGGGGACCGCCACCCGCTCGGCATCGGCGCGGGGAGCCTTGCGCTGCTCGCCGCCTTGCCGGATGCGGAGGTGGAGGCGGTGCTGGCGCGCAATGCGGGCCTGCTGGCGGCGGATTTTCCCGGCTGCGCGCCGGATTTCCTTCTGACCCTGGTGGGCGAAACGCGCGCGCGCGGCTATGCGGTCAATCCCGGCCTCGTGGTGGCGGGCTCCTGGGGGATAGGCGTGGCGGTGCCCGGGCCGGACGGGCGCCCGGCGGGCGCCTTGTCCATCGCGGCCATCGAAAGCCGTCTCACCGAGGACCGCCGGCGCGCCCTCGCCCCGCTCCTGCAACGCGAGGCCGAACGCCTGTCCGCAGCCCTCGCCGGGGCGCAGTCGGGCGCGCCGAAGCCGGCGCGCGGCTTGGCCCGCGCGCGATCCTGAAGCGCATGACCCCATGACCCATCTGAAGGCGACATCCCCATGGTGAGCACTCCGAAAGGGGGCCTCGTGCCCTGTTCCAAGCGGGTCATGAACCTGTCCCATGTCCTGCGCCAAGCGGCCCGCCGCTTTCCCGAGGCCATCGGCTTCGTCCATGGCGCAGCGGAAACCTCATGGGCGCAGATGGACGCGCGCGTGGACGCCATGGCGGCGGGCCTGCTTGCGCGCGGCCTAAGCAAGGGCGACCGGGTTCTGGTGCAGTCCAAGAACTGCCTCGAAATGTTCGAGAGCATGTTCGCCTGCTTCCGCATCGGCGCGGTCTGGGTGCCCACCAACTTCCGCCAGACGCCGGACGAGGTCGCCTATCTCGCCTCCGCCTCGGGCGCCATCGCCATGATCTGCCATGCGGATTTTCCCGATCACGTCGTGGCCGCGCGGCGCGAGGCGCCGGCCATCGCCACCGTGATCGCGATCGGTTCCGCGCCGTTCGGCGAGAGCTATGCGGACATCGTCGCCGCCCATCTCGGAGAGCGCCCGGACGTGGCGGATGTGGAGCATGACGATCCCTGCTGGTTCTTCTTCACCTCCGGCACGACGGGACGGCCCAAGGCCGCCGTGCTCACCCACGGCCAGATGGGCTTCGTCATCACCAACCATCTGTGCGACCTGATGCCCGGAACCACCCAGGCGGATGCGTCCCTGGTGGTGGCCCCGCTCTCCCACGGGGCGGGCATCCACCAGCTTGTCCAGACCGCGCGGGCGGCCAAGACCATCCTGCTGCCCTCCGATCGCTTCGACGCCGACGAAGCCTGGCGGCTGGTGGCGAAATGGCGCGTCACCAACCTGTTCACCGTGCCCACCATTACCAAGCTCCTGGTGGAGCATCCGAGCGTGGACCTGCACGACCATTCCAGCCTGCGCTACCTCATCTATGCCGGCGCGCCCATGTATCGGGAGGACCAGAAGCGGGCCTTGGCGAAGCTCGGCAAGGTGCTGGTCCAGTATTTCGGTCTCGGCGAAGTCACCGGCAACATCACGGTGCTGCCCCCCGCCTTGCACGAGCCGGAGGACGGCCCCCATGTGAAGGTCGGCACCTGCGGCTTCGAGCGGACCGGCATGCAGGTTCAGATCCAGGACGAGGCGGGCCGCGAAGTCGCCCCCTTCGAGACCGGGGAAATCTGCGTCTGCGGCGTCGCGGTGTTCGCGGGCTATTACAACAACCCGGACGCCAATGCGAAGGCGTTCCGCAATGGCTGGTTCCGCACCGGCGACCTCGGACACATGGACGAACAGGGCTTCGTCTACATCACCGGCCGCGCGTCCGACATGTACATATCGGGCGGCTCCAACGTCTATCCGCGCGAAGTGGAGGAGAAGGTGCTCCAGCATCCGGCGGTGGCCGAGGTGGCGATCGTCGGCGTGCCGGACCCCATGTGGGGCGAGGTGGGGGTCGCGGTCTGCGTGCCGCGCGCGGGCTTCGAGATCGTGGAAGGCGATCTGATCGCGTTCCTGGAGGGCAAGGTCGCCCGCTACAAGCTGCCCAAGCGGGTCTTCGTGTTCGAGGCCCTGCCGAAATCCGCCTATGGCAAGATCACCAAGAAGATGGTGCGCGAGGATCTGGAAGCGCGCGGGCTCCTGCCCCTCGCAAGCCCCATGGAGCGCAGCGCGTGAGCGCCGGTTTGCGCCTGCTGACCCATCCCGGCCCGGTTCATCCGCAGCGGCGCGAGAGCCTGTGCGATGCCGGCGCGCGCGCGGTACGCTTCGCGCTTCGGCCCGGCGAAATCCTCGCGGACGGGCTCGCGCGGGGCGTGGCCGCCCTGGGCGCGCGCTGCGCCACCTTCACCTTGCAGGGCGGCACCTTCTCCCGGCTGGACTACTGCATCGCCGCCCCCAATCCCGAGGGGCCGCAGGTGGCGCGCTATTCCACGCCCATCCCGGCGGGTCCCGTGGCGGTGCTGGGCGGCGGCGGCGCGCTCGGCATCGCACTCGACGGCGCGGCCCTGGTT
>JASBUY010000331.1 GCA_030147645.1 Aquabacter sp.
ATGACTCAGTCGACTCTCAGACTCGTCGAAGGATCCTCGATGGATAAGACGAAGGCACTCGACGCCGCGCTCTCTCAGATCGAGCGGCATTTCGGCAAGGGCTCGATCATGCGGCTCGGCAAGGGCGGCAAGGCCATGGAGGTGGAGAGCATCCCCTCCGGCTCGCTCGGCCTCGACATCGCGCTCGGCATCGGCGGTTTGCCGCGCGGGCGCATCGTCGAGATTTTTGGGCCGGAATCCTCGGGCAAGACCACGCTGGCGCTGCATGCGGTGGCGGAAGCCCAGAAAAAGGGCGGCACCTGCGCCTTCATCGACGCGGAGCACGCGCTCGACCCGGTCTATGCCCGCAAGCTTGGCGTCAATCTGGACGAATTGCTGATTTCCCAGCCCGATGCCGGCGAGCAGGCGCTGGAAATCGCCGATACGCTGGTGCGCTCCGGCGCCATCGACGTCCTGGTGGTCGATTCGGTGGCCGCGCTCACCCCGCGCGCGGAGCTGGACGGCGAGATGGGCGACAGCCAGCCGGGCATGCAGGCGCGCCTGATGAGCCAGGCACTGCGCAAGCTCACCGGCTCCATCTCCAAGTCCAACACCATGGTCATCTTCATCAACCAGATCCGCATGAAGATCGGCGTGATGTATGGCTCGCCGGAGACCACGACGGGCGGCAACGCCCTGAAATTCTACGCTTCCGTGCGCCTCGACATCCGCCGCATCGGCATGATCAAGGAGCGCGACGAGGTGGTGGGCAACCAGACCCGCGTGAAGGTGGTGAAGAACAAGCTGGCGCCCCCCTTCAAGCAGGTGGAATTCGACATCATGTATGGCGAGGGCGTTTCCAAGACCGGCGAATTGCTGGATCTCGGCGTGCGTGCGGGAATTGTCGAAAAGTCGGGCGCCTGGTTCTCCTATGACAGCCAGCGCCTCGGCCAGGGCCGCGAGAATGCCAAGACCTTCCTGAAGCAGAATCCCGAAGCGGCCGAACGCATCGAGGCGGCCATCCGTCAGAATGCCGGCCTGATCGCCGAACAGATTCTCGCCGGCGCGCCCCTGGACGGCGAGGACAGCGACGACGCCGAGCAGCCATAGGCCTAAGCCGTAGGACACGCAGTGCAGCGCCGGCCCCAGTGGCCGGCGTTCTGCATTTTCGCGGGGGAGCGCGGGCGACGCAGCGGCGCGGTGCATCCGCGCTTTGCCGCGTGGCGCGAGGATGCTGCTCGCCGTGCTTGAGATTGTGGTGTCGAAGGCGGCACTCCGGGCGGCCGTCCACGTCTCTATGGGCGGCGTGGCGCCTGCATTTCTGGACAAGCGGAAACGTCATCGCTAAAGGGTCGAACTCCCGTTCCGGCCTTATGTCGCCTCGCAGAGGGCATGATGGCGGACGGCCGGCGGCGTGTGGCGCCGGGCAGGGATCGAGACGTAATGGTGGTCATGACATGAGCGGCGTCAACGAGATCCGGTCGACCTTCATCGACTATTTCGGGCGGGAAGGGCACGCGGCGGTGGCCTCCTCGCCGCTGGTGCCACGCAACGACCCGACCCTCATGTTCACCAATGCGGGCATGGTCCAGTTCAAGAACGTCTTCACCGGCGTCGAGAAGCGGCCCTATTCCACCGCCGTGACCGCGCAGAAATGCGTGCGCGCCGGCGGCAAGCACAACGATCTCGACAATGTGGGCTACACCGCCCGCCACCACACCTTCTTTGAAATGCTGGGGAATTTCTCCTTCGGCGACTATTTCAAGGACCGCGCGATCGAACTCGCCTGGAACCTCGTCACCCGCGAATTCGAGCTTGCCAAGGACCGGCTGCTGGTCACCGTCTATTCCGAAGACGACGAGGCGCACGCGCTTTGGAAGAAGATCGCCGGCCTGCCGGACGATCGCATCATCCGCATCCCCACCTCGGACAATTTCTGGGCCATGGGCGATACCGGTCCCTGCGGTCCCTGCTCGGAAATCTTCTTCGACCACGGCCCCCACATTCCCGGCGGCCCGCCCGGTTCGGCGGACCAGGACGGCGACCGCTTCATCGAGATCTGGAATCTCGTGTTCATGCAATATGAGCAGCTCCCCGGCGGGGAGCGGGTCGCGCTGCCGCGTCCGTCCATCGATACCGGCATGGGCCTGGAGCGCATCTCCGCTTTGCTCCAGGGCACGCACGACAATTACGAAACCGACCTGATGCGCGCCATCATCGCCGAGGTCGCCGAATTGACCGGCGTCTCGCCGGACGGCCCGCAGAAGGCCAGCCACCGGGTAATCGCGGACCATCTGCGCGCCTCGGTCTTCCTCACCGCTGACGGCGTGCTGCCCTCCAATGAGGGGCGCGGCTATGTCCTGCGCCGCATCATGCGCCGGGCCATGCGCCATGCCCAGCTTCTGGGCGCGCGCGACCCGCTCATGCACCGCCTCGTGCCCATCCTGGTGCGCGAAATGGGCCGCGCCTATCCCGAGATCGCCCGCGCCGAGCCGCTGGCGCAGGAGACGCTGCTGCTCGAAGAGCGCCGCTTCCGCCGCACCCTGGAACGCGGCCTCGGCATCCTGGAGGAAGAGAGCGCGGGCCTCGTCTCCGGCGCGAGCTTCCCGGGCGACGTCGCCTTCAAGCTCTACGACACCTATGGCTTCCCGCTCGACCTCACCGAGGATGCGCTGCGCGGGCGCGGCATCAAGGTGGACCACGACGCCTTCAACGCCGCCATGGAGCGCCAGCGAGCGGATGCCCGCGCCGCCTGGCAGGGTTCGGGCGAGGCGGCCACCGACACGGTCTGGTTCGCGTTGCGCGAGCGCGAAGGCGCGACCGAATTCCTCGGCTATGACACCGAGAGCGCGGAAGGTGTGGTGCGGGCGCTGGTGAAGGACGGCGCCGAGGTGGAGGCGCTGAAAGCCGGCGAGCAGGGCCTCGTCGTGCTGAACCAGACCCCCTTCTATGGCGAGTCCGGCGGACAGGTGGGCGATACCGGCCTGCTGGTGGGCGAGGATGTGCGCGCCACCGTGCTCAGCACCCAGAAGAAGCTTGGCGATCTCTTCGTCCATGAAGTGCAGGTGGCCGAGGGCACGCTGACGCGCGGCACGGCACTGGCGCTGGAAGTGGACCATGCGCGCCGCTCGGCCGTGCGCGCCAACCATTCGGCCACCCATCTGCTGCACGAGGCGCTGCGCCGCGTGCTCGGCGATCATGTGGCGCAGAAGGGGTCGCTGGTCGCCCCGGATCGCCTGCGCTTCGACTTCTCCCACCCCAAGCCCATGAGCGACAACGAGCTCGCCGAGGTGGAGGAGATCGTCAACACCTATGTGCTGCGCAACGAGCCGGTCGAGACCCGCCTGATGGCGGTGGACGACGCCATCACCTCGGGCGCCCGCGCGCTGTTCGGCGAGAAGTATGGCGACGAGGTGCGGGTCGTTACCATGGGCACCGATGCCGGAATCGGCGCCCCCTTCTCGGGGGACTTGTGCGGCGGCACCCATGTGAAGCGCACCGGCGATATCGGCCTCGTCAGCCTCGTGGCCGAGAGCGCGGTGGCCTCCGGCGTGCGCCGCGTAGAGGCGCTCACCGCCACCCATGCCCGCCACCATCTCAACGCCGCCAATGCCGCGCTCCAGGCCGCCGCCGCGACCCTGAAAGCACCCGTGGGCGAAGTGGATGCGCGCGTCGCCGCCCTGGTGGAAGAGCGCCGTAAGCTGGAGCGCGAGCTGTCAGATGCGCGGCGCAAGCTCGCCATGGGCGGGGGCGGGGAGAGCGGCCCGGCCATCTCCGAGGTGGCAGGCACGCGCTATCTGCGCATCCTCATGGAGGGCGCCGACCCGA
>JASBUY010000198.1 GCA_030147645.1 Aquabacter sp.
GCGGCAGGCGGGTGACGATGGCCTCAAGCACCTGGTCCACATTGAGGCCGGTCTTGGCGGAGATGCCGATGGCTCCGGAGGCATCGAGGCCGATCACGTCCTCGATCTGCGCCTTCACCTTCTCCGGCTCGGCGGCGGGCAGGTCGATCTTGTTGAGGACCGGCACGATCTCGTGATTGTTGTCGATGGCCTGGTAGACGTTGGCGAGCGTCTGCGCCTCCACGCCCTGGGAGGCGTCCACCACCAGAAGCGAGCCTTCCACGGCGGCGAGCGAGCGGTTCACCTCATAGGCGAAGTCCACATGCCCGGGCGTGTCGATGAGGTTCAGCGTATAGGTGCCGCCGTCCAGCGCCTTGTAGGAGAGGCGCACGGTCTGCGCCTTGATGGTGATGCCGCGCTCGCGCTCGATATCCATATTGTCGAGCACCTGGTCCGTCATCTCGCGTTCCGACAGGCCGCCGGTGGTCTGGATCAGCCGTTCGGCGAGCGTGGATTTGCCATGGTCGATATGGGCGACGATGGAAAAGTTGCGGATATGGGTCTGGGCGCTTGCGGTCATGCGCGCCGCATAGCATTGGGGCCGATGGGCCACAAGGCGCGGCAAGGGGTGGAGGCGGTCACGAGGCGAGGTCGACGATCCGCGCGGCGGCCCGTTCCGGTGTCTCGGCGCGCAGCATGTCGGTCAGCGCGGCGGCCGGCATGGGATGGCCGTAGAGATAGCCCTGTGCGAATTCACACCCCCGCGCGCGCAGGAACCGCGCCTGGGAGGGGGTCTCCACCCCTTCCGCGATGACCCGAAGCCCGAGCGAGCGGCCCATTTCCAGCACCGCGCAGACGATGGCGGAATCGAACGGATCGCTGTCGAGCTGGGCCACGAAGCTGCGGTCGATCTTCACCGCGTCGATGGGCAATTGCTTCAGATGCGTGGGGGCCGCATAGCCGGTGCCGAAATCGTCGAGCACGATGCGCATGCCCGCCGCATGGAGCGCATCGAGGATCGGCGCCACGAACTCGGAATCGCGGCCGAGAAACACAGTCTCCGTCACTTCCACGTCGAAATGGCGCGGCTCCACCTCCGCGTCCCACACCCGCCCGAGCAATTGGGCGGCAAGGCCAGGATGGGTGAATTGGGCGGGCGCGAGGTTGAAGGCGATGCGGCCGAAATCGTGGCCCGCCTCCAGCCAGGAGCGGGCATCGAGGGCGATCTGGCGCAGCATGGCGTCGCCGAGCTGCACGGCGAGTTCCGGGTCCTCGAAGGCGGACAGGAATTTTTCCGGCGTCAGCAGCGTGTGGGGGTCGCGCTGCCAGCGCATCAGCGCCTCCAGCCCCACCACCTGCCCGGTCAGCAGGGAAATCTTGGGCTGGTAATAGGGCAGGATCGCCCCGTTCTGCATGGCATTGGTCAGTTCGCGGTTGAGCAGCACGCGCTGCGTCATGTCGCGGCGCATGGCGGGCGCATAGAGCACCGCGCGATTGCGCCCCTGCTTCTTGGCCGCATAAAGGGCGAGGTCCGCGTCCTTCATCAATTCCCCCGGCGCGTAATCCGCCGCTGGGCAGACCGCGATGCCGATGGAGGCGCGGCTCGACAAGGTGCGCTCGCCATAGGCCAAAGGATGGCGGAAGTCCCGCAGGATGGCGTCCGCGAGGTCCAGCGCCGCCTGAACCGAGGGTTGGCGCGGCAGCAGGATGACGAATTCATCGCCCCCCAGCCGCGCCACGGCGCCGAGATCGCCGGCCAGATGCTCCAGGCGGCGGGCGGTTTCCACCAGAAGCGCGTCGCCCGCATCGTGTCCGAGCGTGTCGTTGACGTCCTTCAGCCCGTCGAGGTCCACCAAAAGCAGCACCAGATGGCCATCCTGCGGGCGGTCCTCGCGGATAACGGCATCAAGCCGTGCCTGGAAGGCCGCGCGGTTCATGAGCCCGGTGAGGGGATCATGGGTCGCGGCATGGCGCACCTGCTGCTCGGCGGCGAGCCGGTCCGTGATGTCCACGAGGCCGGTGACGACGCAGGGCCGGCCATCCAGTTCGGTGAAGGCCCCCGCCAGCAGAACCGAGCGCAGCTCGCCATGGGGCAGGCGAATGCGGGTTTCGAAATTGGTGACGCGCCCCTCGCGCGCAAGGCGATCCAGGAACAGGGCGCGCGTGCCCGGTTCGTCGAAGGCCGGCTCGAACAGCCCGCCGCCCGGCGTGAAGGCGCCGCCGAAATAGCGCGCGCCCGCTTCGTTCACCCGCACCACGCGGCCGCTTTCCAGCTCGGCGACGATGAGCGGGATCGGCACCGTGGCAAAGGTGTTCTCCAGCAGATGCTGGCTTTGCAGCAATGTCTTGCGGGCGACGCGCTCGGACTGGGTTGCTGCCCATTCCAGCCGGCCTTCACGATTGGACTGCACCACCACCAGCAGCATGACGGCGTTCAGCATGACCATGGCGAGGGACAGGCCGGGCAAGGTCGGCGTCTCGGGCGGAAGGCCCGCATAGGCGAGAAGCAGCACCAGGCTGCATGCGACCCCCGAGCCGACGCGCCAGCGGAAGCCGACCGGGACCGCGAGATAGACCGTGACGGGATAGATTACCATGGCGAACAGGGCGACATCGCTGCGGATCGAGACCAGCACCGCCGCGCCGGCACAACTGACCAGCACGCCCGCGACCAGCGCAAGCTCGATCTGGGCATAGGTGCGGGTCCACCGCAGCGCCACCAGATAAACAATCGCCACCGAGATCAGAAAGGCCCGCGCGCTCAGGGCCATGACCAGATATTGCGATCCGGTCAGGCGCAGGTCGCTGAAAATGAACGCGAGATTGATTGCCAGCGCGAGGCCGCCGAGGATGCGCGCATGCCGCAGGAGTTCCGGGGTGCGATGCACCCGGTAGGCCCGCTCCTGCGCGCGCGCGGCGAATTCCCCTGTCCAGGCGTTGAGCCGCGTATCCCCCATGCCGTGTCCCGCTCTCCCCGCTCTAGTGATAGGCAGGAATGGTGCGCCGCGGCAATCCGCCTCTCCCAGGCATGGTTTAGAAGTGCGCGAGATATCCGCCATCAACCGCCAGAACATGGCCGGTGACATAGCTTGCGGCGTCGGAGGCCAGGAACACCGCCGCCCCCGCGATTTCCTCCGGCCGTCCCCAGCGCCCAAGCGCGGTGCGCCGCGCCAGCCAGTCACCGACTTGCGGGTCGCCGGCCATGGCCGCATTGGGCGCGGTGGCGAAATAGCCCGGGGCGATGGCGTTCACCGTCACGCCATGGGGGCCAAATTCCGCCGCGAGCGCCCGCGTCAGGGCTTCAAGCCCGCCCTTCGCGGTGGTGTAGCCGGCGTCTCCCGCGCGGGCGAGCGGGCCGGCAATGGAAGTGACATTGATGATGCGTCCATGCCCGCGCTCAACCATGTCCCGTCCCAGCCGGCGGCACAGCAGCGCCGGCCCCAGCACCATCGCCTCCAGCAGCCGCGTCAAAGCGGCCGTATCGAGATCAAAGAAAGCCCGCCGGTCCCGCGCCCCGGCATTGTTCACCAGGATGTCGATGGGGCCGGCGCCATCGAGCGCCGTCTCGGCGGCAGAAAAATCGGCGACATCGAAGGAAAGGCCCTGTGCGCCGTCCGCGCCGGCTTGCTCGCAGATGCGCCGCGCGGCCGCGTCCGCGCGTTCCGGCGTGCGCCCGTTCACCAGCACCCGCGCGCCGGCCTGCGCCAAAGCGAGCGCCATTTCATAGCCGAGACCGGAGGTCGCGCCCGTCACCAAAGCGGTGCGGCCGGACAGGGAAAAGGGGTGTGACACGGCGACACTCCTCGTCCGCCGGAAGCGGCGGGGCGCCTTGAATAGCCCTTTCCCATAGGAAGGTTAAGGCAGGCCAAGCACCGGGCGGACGGCGGCGGGCCGGTGCCCGTGCGCGTTTCGCGCGCGGCGGGGGATGGGGCGTCGGGGAAAGCGGTAGACGGAAGCCGTGCCGTAATTTTACTGCACTTTCCGCGCGCTACTGTGCGCAGCTGTGGGGCGAGGCCGGGAGGCACATGTGAGGAAGCCTTGGGGTAAGTGGGTTTGGGCCATCGTTGCGGTGGCGAACATGCAGGTGGGCCTCGCCGCCGCGCCGGCTTTCGCCTCCCAGACCGTGCGGTGCGAGAGCTACAACAATCGGCGGTCGGTCTGCCCGCTGCCCAATCCGGGACAGGTTCGCCTGCGCAACACCCTGTCGCAGGCTGCCTGCGTTCAGGGCCGGAGCTGGAATTACGACCGCCATTATATCTGGGTGGATGACGGCTGCCGCGCGGAGTTCAGCGTCGGCTCGGGCTCGGGCTCGGATTCGGGCGCCGAAGCGCTGGCCGCGGTGGCCATCGTGGGGCTCGCCATCGCTGCTGCGGCAGCCTCGGGCGATGATGATCCGCCGCCGCCTCCGCCCCAGCCTTATCCTCAATATGCCCAAGGCTATGGGCAGGGCTATGGGCAAGGCTATGGCCCGCCGCCCGGTTATGGCGGTGGGTACAACGGAGGCTATGGCGGCGGCTATGGCCCGCCTCCGGGCCGGGGCAGCCAGGTGCCGGGCTGGATGGTCGGCAAGTTCGCCGGCTTCAACCCGCAGCAGCGCCTGCGCATCGATCTCAACATCTATCCCGACGGCCGGGTGATCGCGAAGGTCAACAACAATCCCGTGGACGGCTATGCGCAGGGCCAGCGCCTGTTCATCGCCGGAAATCTGTTCGACG
>JASBUY010000199.1 GCA_030147645.1 Aquabacter sp.
CACCAGGCTGAAGTCCCAGAACTCCGCGCCCTGGTAAAGATCGGGCATGCCGGGCGCCGTGAATTTCACAACGGTCTGCACCAGGCTGTTATGCACGCCGAGCGGTGCGAGACGGTCCTGATAGAGCGAGAAGGCGTCCAGAAAAGGATTGGTCCGCTCCGTGTCCAAGGCGTGGCGGATGAAGTCCATCACGCCGTCCTCATAGACCATGTTCGGGGCGGCCCAGGTGGTGTGGACCTTGGCTTCCCGCATCGCCTTGGTCATCGCTCCTTCCACGCGCGCCCGGAAGGCGTCCATGGTGGAGAAGTCCTTGTCCGGGCCGGAAAACTCCGGTGGCCAAGCACCCGTTAGCATCTGATAGAAGGCATATTCGTCATTGCGGTCGGGCGGGGTCTCTTCCGCGGCGCCGGCGCTGCGTGCCCGCAGCATGCGGCTCCAGATCTTGACCTGCTGGCCCCATTCGTCCGGCACTTCGGACAGCGCCGAGAGACGCGCACGCGCATCCTCGCCGCGCTTCGTGTCGTGGGTCGAGGTCGCGAGCATGGCGGCCGGGCTGCGCTTCGCCCGCTGGGCATTGGCATGATGGAAAGCCGCGAGGGTCAAGCAGAACTGCTCGGGCCGCCCGCCCACCTCGTTCAGCGCCAGCATGCGATTGAAACGATAGAGGGCGGTGTCCTCAAGGCCCTTAGCCATGACCGGGCCGCTATATTGCTGCGCGCGCATGGCCACAGCGACCACCTCCACCCGGCTGAACCCGCTGCGCGGCGCGGCGGCGAGGTCGCAGGTCAGCAGGCCATGGAGGAAGTCGAAGACGCTCGGATCGAGGTCCGCGCCGTTCCGCCGGGCCTTGGCGATGGCCCAGTCGATATCGCGCCGATCGGCATCCGTGGGCGGATCGCGTCCGTCCACATACGTCCGATAAACGGGAAAAACCGCGATGATCTCTTTCAAAGCCCGTTGGAGGACATTCTCCGTGAAATCGGTCGTCAGCGGATTGGAGCGGGCGACGCGGACCGCCTCGCGCGCCAGCACGTCCAGTTCGCTCGCCATTTCATGATCCATGATCCGCATGCGGCAATCACGGACGATCTCGCCGAAATCGGTTCGCGCGCTGGTAAAGTCCACATAGAATTCGCTAAGTGGAACCTCCCCTGCCGGATCGTTGAGAAGGCCGGTGAGCAGGTTCGCGAATTCATAGCCCGTGGTGCCCTCCACGTCCCAATCCTCGCGCAAGGCCTCGTGGGGGGCGAGGATCTTCTCCACCAAAAGGTAGAAGGGCCGCGGCGCTTTTTCCCGCAGGCGGAGGCAATATCCTTTGGGGTCCAGAAGGCCGTCCACATGGTCGAGCCGAATGCCGTCGAGGATGCCCCGCTCCAGCAGGTCGAAAACCAGGCCATGGGCATGATCGAACAAAGCCGGCAGCTCCATCCGAACGCCCGCGAGGTCGTTGATGTTGAAGAAGCGGCGGTAATTGATGTCGTCGGCGGCCACCCGAAAATGGGCGGCGCGCCAATGCTGGTCCCGGATCAATGCATCGAGGCGCGCCCAGCTGTGAAGGTCGCCGGGTTCACCTTCGAAGCGGGCCAAGGCGGCTTGAAGTGCGTCGCCGACGTCCGCCGTCTCGGACGCGACGCGCGCCAGTTCCGCTTTCAGCCCCAGCGCCGCGCCCGAGACCTGCGGGCGCCAGCGGGAAAGATGGGCGAACGCATCTCCCAGGCGCTCCAGTTCGGGATGCGCCGCGCCCAGGATGCGGCCATAGTGGAACGGATTGATCGGCAGCTTGTGAGTGTCGTAGGCCCACACCGCGAGCGTCCCCGATGCGGCGTCGAATTTCAGGCGCAGCGCCCCGGCCCGCAGTTCGGCGCCATATTGGTCGCCCAGGAACGGCACCAGGATCTTGCCCTTCAGATGGGCATGGTCGGGGTCCCAATCGATATCGAACCAACCTGCGAATTCGGAATCCTGCCCCCATTCGAGGACATCGAGCCACCAGGGATTATCTGCCCCGCCCACACCCATATGGTTCGGCACGAAGTCGAGGATTTGCCCGAGCCCCTGCGCCTGGAAAGCCGCGCACATGCGCTCGAAGGCTGCGGTGTCGCCCAGTTCCGGGTTGAGCTCGGTATGGCTGATAATGTCGTAGCCATGGGTGCTGCCGGGACGCGCCCGCAGATAGGGCGAGCAATAGACATGGCTCACCCCGAGGCGGGCGAGATAGGGCGCAAGATCTGCCGCCTGGTCAAAGCCGAAGTCTGCATTGAGCTGCAGCCGGTAGGTGGCGCGGGGAATGGGGCGGCCGGCTGCAATGTCCATGGGTGTCGCGTTCGCCATCACTTCGTCTCCCCCGCCATGATCCAGGCGACACTCCAGGGCGCGAGCCCGGCTTCAGCCTGCGCGCCTTCCAACCAGATCAGCCGCCCCTCCGGCAGACGCGCGTTGGGCTCGCGCTCAGCCTTGAGATTGGCGACCAGAACCAGCGCGCGGCCGTCGGCGGAGCGCCAGCGCACGCGCACCGCCTGATCGCCGAGAACTTCATGCTCCGCGTGTCCGCCCATGGCGCCGAGCATCGGCGCAATCTCTTCGCGGCGAACGCCAAGGATCCTGCGATACCAGTCGTTCCAAACGGCATGGTCGCCGGTGTGCCGCGCGCTCCAATCGAGCTTCGCGGAGCGGAACGTCTCCGGCGAGGTGGCATCTGGAATGCGCGCGCGGTGTTCGGGATCCTGGAATTCGGGGAATTTTGCGAATTCCTCGCGCCGCCCGTTGCGCACCGCCTCGGCGAGATCCGGGCCGAAATCGCAGAAGAAGGGGAAGGGCTGTGCCGATCCCCATTCCTCGCCCATGAAGATCATGGGGATTTGCGGCGACAGGAGATACACGGCCGCGATGGCGCGAACAGCGGCCGGTGGCGCGAAGGCGGTGATGCGGTCTCCGAAGGCGCGATTGCCCACCTGGTCGTGGTTCTGAATAAAGGAGACAAAGGCGGCGGGGGGAAGATGCGCGCTTGGCTCCCCGCGCGGGCTGCCCCGGTAGGCCATCATTTCCCCCTGGAAGGCGAAGCCCTCCGCCAGCGCGCGGGCGAGCAGGCCCGTGTCGCCGGCATAATCGGCGTAATAACCGGCGCTTTCTCCGCTCGCGGCCACATGCAGCACATGATGGACATCGTCCGCCCATTGGGCGGTGAAGCGGCGCGGTCTGCCCGTCCCGTCCCGCGACAAGCGGGACGATTCATTCTCTTCGTTTTCCAGGATCAGATGGATGGGCCGCCCCTGGCCGGCGCGCTGTGCCGCCTCGGCGATCTCGTCCAGGATATGCACCGCGCTGTCGTCCGCGATGGCATGGACGGCATCAAGACGCAGCCCATCGAGTTGAAACTCCGCGATCCAATAGGCCGCATTCTCGACCACCAATTGGCGCACGCCTTCGGCGCCCTCGCCGTCGAAATTGACGGCGGCGCCCCAGGGCGTGTGGTGCGCGGCGTTGAAGAGCGGCGCATAGAGGGGCAGGTAATTTCCGTCCGGCCCGAAATGATTATAGACCACGTCCAGCAGCACGCAGATGCCGCGCGCATGGGCGGCGTCCACGAAGGCCTTGAAGTCTTCCGGCCGGCCATAGCTGGAGTCCGGCGCGAAGGGCAGGACGCCGTCATAGCCCCAGTTTCGGGCGCCCGGAAAATCAGCGACCGGCATCAACTCGATGCCGGTGACACCGAGCTCGCGCAGGTCGTCCAGCCGGTCCATGGCCGCGCGGAACGTCCCCTCGGCCGTGAATGCGCCCACATGCAGTTCATAGAGCACCATCTCGTCCCAGCGCCGCCCGGCCCAGTCCGCACAGGTCCACCCATAGGCGTTGGGATCGATCACCTCGCTCGGCCCGTGAACGTCATCCGGCTGGAAGCGTGACGCGGGATCGGGCACCTCCATGCCGTCCGG
This sequence comes from Aquabacter sp., assembly GCA_030147645.1. GTDB lineage: Bacteria > Pseudomonadota > Alphaproteobacteria > Rhizobiales > Xanthobacteraceae > Aquabacter. The sequence goes on from JASBUY010000199.1 coordinate 3,933, forward strand.
CAAAGCAAAGCGATAGCGGGTTCCAGCGCCGGCGCCCGGCACCAGGATTTCGTGCCATCCGTCCGGGCCTGCCGTCATGGTGAGCGGCCCTGCACCTTCCAGTTTCAGGCTTACCTGGGGGTGCAGCGGGGCCCAGAGACGGAAGAGCACGCCATCCGAGGTGGTCTCGGCACCGAACGGCAAGCGATGGGCGTGGCGCACCATACTGTCGGCGGGGCGGGACGTTGCATTGGTCTGCGCGGCAGACGGGGAATGTGCCATGGTCGAGCCGTTCACGCCTTTCGGGACACGGGAGGGCGCCGCGCCGCCCGTCCGCACGATTGCGGGCAACGCAGGCACGCCGAGGAAGAGACTGTCGAAGGGTGGTCAGGTCCGGTTGCCATCCGACGCCGAAATAGGGGGCCTTGGCCTTGCCATTGCTTGTGGAGATGCAGGGGCAGAACGCACGGGCGCGGGGATGGTTCACTTATTTTCCGGATCAACAGGGCGAGCAATCGGCCGGCGGCCACCGGCCTTGACACGATTCATTCGTACAGAAACAATCTTTCCCATGCCGTGGCGCAAGACTGCGGCCCAAAGCGACCGATGTCGCGCCGCCAGAACAACCAGAGGGGCGGATATGAGTGGCAGGACAGGTGCGCACGCTGCCGCGGGCGCCGCCGGGGACGTGCATCCGTGACCGGGCTTACCGACTGCGCGCCCGTGACACTGACAGTCAATGGGACGTCCCACAGCCTCGCCGTGCCGGGCGACACCCCGCTCCTCTACGTCCTGCGCAATGACCTTCGCCTCAACGGACCGAAATTCGGCTGCGGGCTCGGTGAATGCGGGGCCTGCACGGTGCTGATGGACGGCGTCGCGGCCCGCTCCTGCGTGACGCGGCTGAAGAGCGCGCAAGGCCGGCAGATCGTGACCCTCGAGGGCCTTGGAACCGCAGAGGCGCCCCACCCGGTCCAAGCCGCCTTTATCGCCGAGCAAGCGGCGCAGTGCGGCTATTGCCTCAATGGAATGATCATGGGCACCGTGGCCTTCCTCGCCCGAAATCCGGTTCCCAGCGAAGAGGAGGCGCGCACGGCCTTGCGCCATTATCTGTGCCGCTGTGGGACCCATGTGGAAATCCTACGGGCCGTTCTGAGGGCGGCCGCCGCGCTCCAGACCGGCGCACCCGCATGACGGACGTGCGCCCCACCGAGCCCAGGCCCGACCGCGACGCCCTGTTGGCGCGCGACGGCCATCTGGCGGTCCTGAGGCCCGCGCAAGCGGTGAAGGGCCTCGTGCCCAGCGCGCCGCCGCCGCCCGACGCGCAGGATCTGTTTCTCCTGCTCGATGACGAGGGCCAGATCTTCGCCTTCAACGGCCATGTGGATCTCGGCACAGGCATCCGCACCGCCCTCGCCCAGATCGTGGCCGAAGAACTCGATGTGCCGCTCGCCGCCGTCACGATGGTGCTCGGCCATACGGGGACCGCGCCCAACCAGGGGGCCACCATCGCGAGCGATACGATCCAGGTTTCGGCCGATCCCTTGCGGCGTGCGGCGGCACAGGCGCGGCATCACCTTCTCGCACTTGCGGCGCCCGTCCTCTCGCTCGCTCCAGCGGACCTCGCCGTCACCGAGGGCGTCATCCATCCCCGCGCAGGCGGCAATGCGGGCATTTCCTATGCCGCGCTTCTGCGCGGGCGGCGGGAGCGGCTCGTGCTCGCGGACCAAGTGGCGCTAAAGCCGGTCGCGGAGCATCGCGTCGTCGGCCAGCGCGTGCCGCGGGTCGACATCCCGGCCAAGGCCACGGGACAGTTCGTTTATGTCCATGACGTGCGGGTGCCCGGCATGGTGCATGGCCGGGTCGTCCGTCCGCCCTATGCCGGGATCGATGCCGGGGACTTCATTGGCAAGAGCCTGATCCGGGTCGAGGAATCCTCCGTCGCGCACATTCCCGGCATTCTCGCCATCGTCACCCAGGGCGACTTCGTCGGTATCGTCGCCGAGCGGGAGGAGCAGGCGGCAGAGGCTGCGCGTGTGCTCCGCGTCCAGTGGAAGCCGCCCCCGCCTCTGCCGGACCTGACCAACGTGGAACAGGCGCTGCGGGCCAATCCCAGCACGGCCCGCACCCTGCTGGACCAGGGCGACGTGGAGACCGCGCGGGCGCAAGCCGCCGTCACCATGGACCGCACCTATGTGTGGCCCTACCAGATGCACGCCTCCATCGGCCCCTCATGCGCGGTCGCCGATGTGCGGGAAGATGCGGCCCGCATCTGGTCGGGCACGCAGAACCCCTACCCCTTGCGGGCCGACATCGCGCTCCTGATCGGACTGCCCGAGACGGCGGTGGACATCATCCGGCACGAGGCCGCCGGCTGCTACGGGCGCAATTGCGCGGACGATGTGGCCGCCGACGCGGCGCTCCTCTCCCGCGCCGTCGGGCGCCCGGTGCGCGTCCAACTCACCCGCGAACAGGAGCATGCTTGGGAGCCGAAGGGCGCGGCGCAATTGATGGAGATTAAGGGCGGGATGCAAGCGGACGGCACGCCGGCCGCCTATGATTTTTCCACCCGCTATCCTTCGAACGCGGCCACCACGCTCGCGCTGCTTTTGACCGGCCGCGTGCCGGCGGACAATCCCGTGTTCGAGATGGGGGACCGCACCGCCATCCCGCCTTATGCCTATGACCATATGCGGGTCGTAGCGCATGACATGGCGCCCATTGTGCGCGCCGCATGGCTGCGCGGCGTCTCCGCTCTGCCGAACTCCTTCGCTCATGAGAGCTATATCGACGAGCTGGCTGCGGAAGCCGGCGTCGATCCGGTCGACTATCGGCTGCGCCATCTGCACGATCCACGCGCCATCGCCCTCGTGAAGGAAACCGCAGCCCGCGCGGGATGGCAGCACCGCACCGGGCCACGCCGCGAAGTGGTAGACGGCGATGTGGTGCGCGGTCAGGGCTTTGCCTATGCCCTCTATGTCCACTCCAAATTCCCTGGATATGGCGCAGCCTGGTCCGCGTGGGTGGCGGACGTGGAAGTGAACATCGCCACCGGCGACGTGGCGGTGAAGCGGGTCACCGTAGGCCAGGATTCCGGCTTGATGATCAATCCCGCCGGGATCGAGCATCAGATCCACGGCAATGTCATCCAGTCCACGAGCCGCGCGCTGAAGGAAGAGGTGAGCTTCACCGAAACTGCCGTCGCGAGCCGCGAATGGGGCGCCTATCCCATCCTGACCTTCCCCGAAGTGCCGGTCATCAATGTGGTGTTGATGCCGCGCCCGGACGACCCGCCGCTTGGAAGCGGGGAATCCGCCTCGGTGCCGAGCGCGGCGGCCATTGCCAACGCCATCTATGACGCGACCGGAGTGCGCTTCCGGGAGCCGCCCTTCACCCCCGACAAGGTGCGCGCCGCACTGGCAGGCGAAGCGTCGCCCCGCGCGCCTGAACCTTCGCGCCGCAAACGGAACTGGTTCGCTGTGGCCGGCGCCGCTTTGGCCGGCGCGCTTGGAATGGCTGCTGTCGCGCTGCCGCTGCGCGGCGCCATCGCCCCCATTTCGCCGCCCGACCCGGCGGGATTCTCGGCAGAGATGATTGCGCGCGGACGGCAACTGGCGGCTTTGGGCGATTGCGCGGTCTGCCACACGGCTCCCGGCGGCATCGCCAATGCCGGCGGGCGGGCCATGGAGACCCCGTTCGGCACCGTTTACGGGACCAATCTGACACCCGACCCCGAGACCGGAATTGGGCGATGGTCCTATGCCGCCTTCGAGCGCGCCATGCGCGAGGGGATTTCCCGCGACGGCCGCCACCTCTATCCCGCTTTTCCCTATACGGCCTTCACCAAGGCGAGCGATACGGACCTTCAGGCCCTCTATGCCTTTCTGATGACGCAGCCGGCCGTTCAGGCGCCGACGCCGCAGGCGAAGATGACCTTCCCCTTCAATGTCCGCCCCCTCATGGCGCTCTGGAATGCACTGTTCCTGAAGCCCGGGCAGGTGGAGGCGGACCCTGCCCGCGCCCCGCAATGGAATCGCGGGCGCTATCTCGTCGAGGGCCTCGGCCATTGCGGCGCCTGCCACACGCCGCGCAATGCTCTTGGAGCGGAGAAGACGGGCGCATCCCACCTTGCCGGCGGCTGGGTGGATGGCTGGGAAGCGCCGGCCCTGACCGCGCTCTCCACCGCGCCCATTCCCTGGAATGAGGCCGAACTCTATTCCTATCTGCGCACCGGCTTTTCCCGCTTCCACGGCACGGCGGCGGGACCGATGGCGCCCGTGGTGCAGGAACTCGCCCATCTGCCAGACGCCGACATCCGCGCCATGGCCACCTATCTCGCGTCCTTTGCAGCCCCCACGCCGGCGAACCTTGCAGACGTCGCTTCCGCGCTTCAGGCGAGATCGGATGAGGCCCAGCGCCCGATGGATACGACGGGCGGCAAGCTGTATGCGGGCGCCTGCGCCGCCTGCCATGCGCAGGACGGCCCGACCCTGTTCGGCGTGCGGCCGGCATTGGCGCTCAACACCAATGTCCATGCGGCGCGACCCGACAATCTCATCCGCGTGATCCTGGACGGCATCCCCGCGCCGGCGGCGGTTGAACTTGGCGACATGCCGGCGTTCCGCGACAGCCTGAATGACGGGCAGATCGCGGACCTCGTGCGCTATATCCGGTCGACCTTCGCGCCCGAGGCTCCGGCCTGGGACGGCGTAGAGAGAACCATCGCTCGGCTGCGGGCCGCGCAGACAACCCACTGAGCTGCCCTGAGCGAAACCGCCTGCGCGCCACGGGAGCAGCCCTGCTCACATTATCCGCATTTGCACCCCGATCCGGCCGTTGACAGCCGTCGCTCCGGCTCGCTATTTTTCATTTGTACACAAACAAAATATCGCACCCTCCCGGAGCGGTTTCATGGCTTATGTCGTCACCGAAGACTGCATCCGGTGCAAATATATGGATTGCGTCTCCGTCTGCCCGGTGGACTGCTTCTATGCCGGCGAGAACATGCTGGTGATCCACCCTGACGAGTGCATCGATTGCGGCGTGTGTGAGCCCGAATGCCCCGCCGAAGCGATCCTCTCCGATACCGATTCCCGCGCCGCCGCATGGGTCGAGCTGAATGCCCGCTATGCCGCCCAGTGGCCCAACATCACCGAGAAGGGCTTGCCGCCCTCAGATGCCGATGAGTGGCGCGGCAAGCCGGGCAAGCTCGCCTTGCTGTCGCCCGCTCCCGCCGCCTGATCCATTCCCGCCCGACCTGCCGAGGCTCCCATGAGCAAGATGATGGAAGAGCGCGTCCTCAGCGTTCATCACTGGACCGACCGCCTGTTCAGCTTCACCACCACGCGCGACCCGACTTTCCGCTTCCGCAACGGCGAGTTCACCATGATCGGCCTGCAGGTGGACGGCCGCCCGCTGCTGCGCGCCTATTCCGTGGTGAGCCCGAACTATGAGGACACGCTGGAATTCTTCTCCATCAAGGTGCCGGACGGGCCGCTCACCTCGCGCCTCCAGAACATCCAGGTGGGCGATCCCATCATCATCGGCCGCAAGGCCACGGGCACGCTGGTCATCGACAATCTGCGGGCGGGCCGGAATCTCTATCTGCTCGGCACCGGTACAGGGCTCGCCCCCTTCCTCTCCATCATCCGCGACCCGGAAACCTATGAGCGCTTCGAGAAAGTGGTGCTGGTCCATGGCTGCCGGGAAGTCGCGGAACTCGCCTATGGCGAGATGATTACGCAAGACTTGCCGGTCCACGAATTCCTCGGCGACGAGGTCTCCGCCAAGCTCATCTATTATCCGACCGTCACCCGCGAGCCGTTCCGCAATCGCGGCCGCATCACCGACCTGATCGAGAGCGGAAAGCTGTTCGAGGATATCGGCCTGCCCCCGCTCGACAGGGCGCACGACCGCGCCATGCTGTGTGGCTCGCCCGAGATGATGGTGCAGTTGCGCGCCATGCTGGAGGCGCGCGGCTTCGAGGAAGGCAATCACGGCGAGGCGGGCGACTTCGTCTTGGAAAAGGCCTTCGCTGAACGGTGAGGAAAATTTCCGCCTGCCCGGTTCTCAAGCCCGGCGGGCGGTCCTAAACTTTGTATGCTTACAAATAAAAGATCGGCGTCGCCGGCGGCGCCGACAGGCCCTTCCGGAGACACATCATGGCCCATGACGCCCCGAGCGGACCTTCCGGCCCCACCAAGCTGGTCATCCGCAATATCGGCCTCATCCTGAGCGGTGATCTGCAAAAGCCGATCCTCGATGCAGACACCATCGTCGCGCAGAACGGGCGCATCACCGCCATCGGTCGTCTCAAAGACGTGGATACGGAAGGCGCCACCACAACGGTGGACGCCAATGGCGCGGCGGTGACGCCCGGCCTCATCGACAGCCATGTGCATCCCGTGGCGGGCGATTGGACGCCGCGCCAGCAGCAGGTCAACTGGATCGACAGCTTCCTTCATGGCGGCGTCACCACCATGATCTCGGCGGGCGAAGTGCATTATCCCGGCCGCCCGCGCGACGTGATCGGGGTGAAGGCGCTCGCCATCACCGCGCAGCGCGCCTTCAGCGCCTTCCGTCCCGGTGGGGTGAAGATCCATGCCGGAGCGCCCGTCATCGAGCATGAGATGGTGGAAGAAGACTTCAAGGACCTTGCCGCAGCCGGCGTGACCCTGCTGGGCGAGGTGGGTCTCGGCGGCGTGAAGGATGGACCCACCGCCCGCAAGATGGTCGGCTGGGCGCGCAAATACGGCATCCAGTCCACCATTCACACCGGCGGCCCCTCCATTCCCGGCTCCGGCCTCATCGACAAAGATGTGGTGCTGGAAGCGGACACGGACGTGGTGGGCCACATCAATGGTGGTCATACCGCCCTTCCTGACAGCCAGATCCGCTGC
>JASBUY010000218.1 GCA_030147645.1 Aquabacter sp.
CCGCTTGCGGGGGAGGGCTGGGGAGGGGGCGATTGGTGTTCAAACGGCGGGACCTTCCGCCTCTTGCCCGTCCGCCGTCACCGGCGCGCCGCCCTCCAGGCAGGCGGCCGCCAGCAGGCGGAACGCGCGGGCGCGGTGGGAGAGGCCCCGGCCGAGCGGCGGCAAGGCATGCTTCTCCTCGGCCGACATTTCGCCGAACGAGCGGGAAAAGCCCTCGGGCACGAACATCGGGTCATAGCCGAAGCCGCGATCGCCGCGCGGCGGCCAGACCACGGTCCCCGTCACCACGCCCTCGAACTCTTCCACATGGCCGTCGGGCCAGGCAATGCACAGGACGCTCACGAACTTCGCCTTGCGCTTCTCGGCGGTGAGCGCATCCACGGTGAGGAGCAGGGCCTGGACATTCTCCATGGCCATCTGGAAGTCTTTCTCCGCTCCGCCCCAGCGGGCCGAATAAATGCCCGGCTGGCCGCCCAGCGCATCGACGCACAGGCCGCTATCGTCCGCGAAGGCCGGCATCTGCGTCGCCTGCGCCGCCGCTTCCGCCTTGATGCGGGCATTGGCCGAGAAGGTGGTGCCGGTCTCTTCCGGCTCGGCGAGCCCAAGGTCTCCGGCGGAGACCGCCTCCACGCCATAGGGCGCCAGAAGCTCCTGCATTTCCTTCAGCTTGCCGGGATTGTGCGTGGCGATAACCACCCGGCCCGTCAGGCGGCGGTGCTCCATCAGGCGATGGCCTGCTTCTGGAGCGCCACAAGCTGCTCGACGCCGCCCCGCGCGAGGGAGAGGAGCTTCAGCAATTCCTCCTGAGAGAAGGGGGTCTTTTCCGCCGTGCCCTGGATTTCGACGATGCCGCCCGAGCCGGTCATGACAAAGTTCGCGTCGGTCTCCGCCGCGCTGTCCTCGGCATAATCGAGGTCGAGCACGGGCTGGCCTTCATGGATGCCGCAGGAAATGGCGGCCACATGATCGCGCAGCGGGATCTCCTTCACCATGGAGCGGGCGCGCATCCAGGCGAGGCAATCATGCAGCGCCACCCAGGCGCCGGTGATGGCGGCGGTGCGGGTGCCGCCATCGGCCTGGATCACGTCGCAATCCAGCGTGATCTGGCGTTCGCCAAGGCCGACGAGATCGGTGACGGAGCGCAGCGAGCGGCCGATCAGCCGCTGGATTTCCTGCGAGCGGCCCGACTGCTTGCCCTGCGTCACCTCGCGGCGGGTGCGCTCATGGGTGGCGCGGGGCAGCATGGAATATTCCGCCGTCACCCAGCCCCGGCCCTGGCCCTTGAGCCAAGGCGGCAAACGCTCTTCCAGGGTGGCCGACACCAGGACATGGGTGTCGCCGAACTTGACCAGGCACGAGCCCTCGGCATGGCGCAGCACGCCCCGTTCGAAGGAAACGGCACGCATTTCATCGCTGGCGCGGCGGCTGGGGCGCATTCGTCTGTCCAATCCCTTGTGAAGCTGAGACGGGTTTTAGGAGCCGGCGGGCGCAGGGGCAAGGGGGAGGCGGCGCGCACTGACATGGAATGTTCACGTCCATGCGACCGCGCGCATCGTCCGCCCTCCCTTCCCGGCGGCGCGATCTCGCATAATATAAGGGTGTCGGGCGCTTCGCGGCGCCGGCGCCCGCGCCGAACCGTCCTGGTCTGGTGCCTGCGGGAAGAACGCCTTGCCCATCAATCCCCTGATCTTCCCCTCCACCGCCGCCCTCGCGCAGATCGACGAGCGGTCCCGCGAGATTTTCCGGCAGATCGTGGAAAGCTATCTGGCCACCGGGGAACCGGTGGGCTCGCGCAACATTTCCCGCCTCATCCCCATGACCCTCTCGCCAGCCTCGGTGCGCAATGTCATGGCGGACCTGGAGGCGGCGGGCCTCATCTATGCGCCCCATACCAGCGCGGGGCGGCTGCCGACCGAACAGGGCCTGCGCTTCTTCGTGGATGCGCTGCTGGAGATCGGCGACGTCTCGGAGCGCGACCGGACCTCCATCGAGACCCAGGTGGCCGCCGCCGCCAAGGGCTATACGGTGGATGGGGTGCTTCAGGAGGCGTCCGCCCTCCTGTCCGGCCTCTCGCGCGGGGCGGGCGTGGTGACGGCGCTGAAGACGGACCCGCGCCTCAAGCATGTGGAATTCGTGCCGCTCGATCCGGGCCGGGCCTTGGTGATCCTGGTGTCGGAAGACGGGCAGGTGGAAAACCGGGTCCTGCCCTTGCCCTCCGGCCTGCCGTCCTCCGCCCTCATCGAGGCGAGCAATTTCCTCAATGCCCATATTCGCGGCCGGACCCTCGGCGAGGCGCGGGCGGAAGCGGAAACCGTTCTGACCGAGGTGCGGCGCGAATTGGACGAACTGACCGCGCGCGTGGTGGAAGCCGGGCTTGCCTCCTGGTCGGGCGGCGACCAGGCGGAGCGGCGCCTCATCGTTCGCGGACAGGCCAAGCTGCTGGAGGATTTGCGGGCGCTGGAAGACCTAGAGCGCATCCGCCTGCTGTTCGACGATCTGGAATCCAAGCGCGAAGTGGTGGACCTGCTGGGTCGGGCCGAGGAGGCGCAGAGCATGCGCATCTTCATCGGCTCGGAGAACCGGCTCTTCTCCCTTTCCGGCTCTTCCACCATCGTCGCGCCCTATCGCGACGGGCAGGGGCGTGTCGTGGGCGTTCTCGGGGTGATCGGCCCGACGCGGCTGAATTACGGGCGCATTGTGCCCATGGTGGACTTCACCGCGCGGGTGGTCAGCCGCGTTCTTGGTGCCCCGGGTGCCGATGCGGCTTGATTTTTGGCCCCCGCGCCCCGATATCCGGGGCGAAATTTGGGGCGTGCCCGCTTTTGCCGGGGCGCGCGGCTAGGAAACGAGGATTTCGCATGAGCGAGAACGGTGGCGCCCCCGAGGGCAAGCGCCCGGACGTGGATCCGGAACTCACCGAAATGACCGAGCTGGGCCAGAGCGACCCGTTCCAGGCGGAGCGTGAGCGCCTGGAGGCGGAAGTCGCCGCCATGAAGGACAAGTTCCTGCGCGCCTTCGCGGAGGCGGAGAACATCCGCCGCCGCGCCGAGAAGGAGGTCACCGACGCCAAGACCTATGGCATCGCGTCCTTCGCGCGCGACGTGTTGAATGTCGCCGACGACCTGTCCCGCGCCCTGGGCGCCGTGGAGGCCGAGGCGAAGGAGAAGGCGGAAGGCGCGTTCAAGTCGCTGCTGGACGGGCTCGAACTCACCGAGCGCGGCCTGCACAAGGCGTTGGAGAAGCACGGCATCCGCAAGCTGGAGCCGAAGGGCGAGCGCTTCGACCCCAACCACCACCAGGCCATGTTCGAGATCCCGGATGAAACCGTGCCCGCCGGCACGGTGCTCCAGGTGGTCCAGTCCGGCTATGTGATCGGCGATCGCGTGCTGCGCCCGGCCATGGTCGGCGTCTCGCGCGGCGGGCCGAAGGTCGCCCGCGAGACCACGCCCGAGGGCGAAGTCGGAAACGGCTGAACCCGACACGCGTCATCGCTGAAATGAAAAGCCCTCCCGCGGTCCCCGCGGGAGGGCTTTCGTTTTTCGGCGCTGCCAAGTGCGACGGCAGACGGCGCTCTGACGTCAGGCGTCTCCGCCCGAGGCGCCCTGGAAGAAGTCCTTCACCTTGGCGAAGAAGCCGTCGGATTCCGGATGGGTTTCGGAGGAGCATTCCTTCTCGAACTCGGCGAGAAGCTCCTTCTGGCGCTTGGTGAGATTCTGCGGCGTTTCCACCACCACCTGCACATACATGTCGCCGTAATTGCGGGTGCGCAGCACCGGCATGCCCTTGCCCGCGAGGCGCAGGCGCTTGCCGGACTGGGTGCCTTCGGGAATGCGCACCTTGGTCTGCTCGCCGTCGATGGTGGGCACGTCCACCATGCCGCCGAGGGCAGCGGTCACCATGGAGATGGGCGCGCGGCAATACAGGTCCGCGCCCTCGCGCTGGAACAGCGGGTGGGGCTCAACCGACAGGAAGATGTAGAGATCGCCCGCAGGCCCGCCGCGCACGCCGGCCTCGCCTTCGCCGCCGAGGCGGATGCGGGTTCCGTCCTCGACGCCGGCGGGAATCGTGACCGACAGCGTGCGCTCGCGCGTCACCCGGCCCGAGCCCTGGCAGTTGCGGCAGGGGTCGTCGATCACCTCGCCGCGGCCGCCGCAGCCCGGGCAGGTGCGCTCGAC
>JASBUY010000220.1 GCA_030147645.1 Aquabacter sp.
CGCTTCGGCCGTGACGGTCGCCTCGCGCATGGTGCGCGCGCCCTGGTCCACGGTCTCGGCGAAGGTCATCACTTCCCCCGCCGCAAGGCCGATTGCGGAAATGGATTGGGTCTGGCCGGCGACGGCGGCAGCCACGGATTCGGCCACGGGGCGGATCTCGCCGATGGTGCCGATGATGCGGTTCACCGCGCTGGTGCTGGTGTCGGCGGCGCGCATGAGGCGCTCGATCTTGCCGGAAATCTCGCCCGTCGCGTTGCGGGTCTGGGTGGCCAGCGTCTTCACCTCGCTCGCCACCACGGCGAAGCCTTTACCGAGTTCCCCGGCGCGCGCCGCCTCGATGGTCGCGTTGAGGGCGAGCAGGTTGGTCTGGCCGGCAATGTCGGAGATGAGCGAGACCACGGCGCGGATTTCCGCGATGGCGCCGCGCAATTCCACGATGGCGTTGCTCGCCTCCGTGGCGGCATCGCCCGCCGAGGCCGCGAGCTGGTCGGAGGTGCGCGCCTGCTGGTCGATCTCTTCATTGGTGCCGGCGAAGGCCTGGAGCGTGTCGGCCAGCGTCTTGGCGCTGGCGCGCGCCTGCTGGGTCTGGGCGGCGAGATCGTCGCAATCGTGGCGGATGGCGGCGATGTCCCGCACGCCGGCCTCGGACGCCGCGCGCATGGCGGCGGCGCTCTGCGCGAGGCGCGCGCGGGCGCGGCGGATGTCGGATTCGATGAGGTCGACCGTATGGTCCTGGTTCGCCGTCCGCGCGGCGCCGTGGGGTTCGTCGGGCGGAAGGGGAGGGGCAGCGACGGTCGGCGGCTCAGACGCGCGCGCGGGCGCGCTGTTCGGACGGACACGTCCCCACATCCCAGGCTCCTCCGGCTTTTATCGGTCGGCTTATGTATCCAGCGGTCTGGATCGCCACTCTTGCCCGAAGATTGCCATGTGCGCGCGCGGGTTGGAAGTACGCCTTTATGCTACCACCGCCGCCACGGTCGCTGCCGCCCCGCGCGCCAAGAGCGAGGCGAGATGCGCGCTGACGACGGCCTTGAAGCGCGGATCGGCGGGAAGGTCCACGCCGAAAATGTCGCGCACCCCGAGCAAGGCCTCCGCGAGGCGATGGGGGTCGCGCCCTGCGCCGTCCGCCGCCGCGCGCAGCCGCGCGGCCAGAGGATCGCGCACATCGATGGGGCCCCCGGCCTCGTCGATGCCGGTGACATAGCGCATCCACCCCGCCACTCCGAGGGCGATGAAGCGGATGTCGGCCCCCGCCGCGAGGCGTTCGCGGGCGGCGGCGAGCAGGCGCTGGGGCAGCTTCTGCGAGCCGTCCATGGCGATCTGCCAGGTGCGGTGGCGCAGTGCCGGATTTCGGAAGCGGTCCCGCAAGGCATGCTTGTAGGCGGCAATGTCCGTGCCGGGCGGAACATGAAGCGTCGGCGTCATCTCCTCGTCCTGCAGGCGCTCCACGAGACGCGCGAACGGGGCGCGCGCCATGGTCTCGGCGATGGTCTCGCAACCGGCGAGATAGCCGAGATAGGCAAGGCTCGAATGGGCGCCGTTGAGCAGGCGCAGCTTCATGTGTTCGAAGGGGGCGACATCCGCCACCATCTCCACGCCCACCGCCTCGAAGGGCGGGCGGCCGGCGGGGAAATGGTCCTCCACCACCCATTGGCTGAAGGGCTCGGCCATGACCGGCCAGGCATCCTCCATGCCGAGCCGCGCGGCCACGAAGGCGCGGTCCGCGTCGGTGGTGGCGGGGGCGATACGGTCCACCATGGTGGACGGGAAGGCGACATCCCCTTCCACATAGGCGCCGAGATCGGCATCGCGCAGCCGCGCGAGCCGCCGCGTGACGCGCCCGACCGTCTCGCCATTGGCCGGGAGATTGTCGCAGCACAGGACGGTGAAGGGGGCAAAGCCCGCCGCCCGGCGCAGGCGCAGCGCCTCCACCAAAAGGCCGGGCGCGCTGCGCGGGCGCTCCGGCGTGGCAAGGTCCGCCGCGATATCGGCGTGGGCTTCGTCCAACTCGCCCGTGGCCGGGTCGTGGCAATAGCCCTTCTCGGTGACGGTGAGCGAGACGATGCGCACGGCCGGGTCGGTCATGGCGGCGAGCAGAGCGGCCGGATCGCGCGGCGCGACCAGGGTGCGCTTCAGCGCGCCGATCACCCGCAGCTCGTCGCCCGCGCCCGAGCGCACACCCAGCGTATAAAGCCCGTCCTGCGGGTCGAGCGCCTGCGACGTGTCGGGGGAGCGCAAGCTCGCCCCGCAGATCGCCCAATCCATGTGTCCGGCGGCCAGAAGATCGTCCGCATAAACCGCCTGATGGACCCGGTGGAAGGCGCCCACCCCAAGATGCACCATGCCGACCTTGGCGGCGCTTCGGTCATAGCGCGGGCGGGCGATGGTGGCGGGCAGGCGGGACAAGGTGGCGTCGGACAGGCGCACGGCGCGCTCCCTCACAGCTTGTAGGCGGATTTCGCGAGGCGATAGGCGAGATCGTGGGCAAGCTCATGGGCCTCCTCCTCGTCCAGCCGGTGCTCCGCGACCAGGGTCGCGAGGAAGCCGCAATCCACGCGCCGCGCCACGTCGTGCCGGGCGGGGATGGAGGGGAAGGCGCGAGTATCGTCGTTGAAGCCCACCGTATTGTAGAAGCCGGCGGTCTCGGTCGTGGTCTCGCGGAAGCGGCGCATGCCCTCCGGGCTGTCGAAGAACCACCAGGCCGGGCCGAGCCGCAGCGCGGGATAATGGCCGGCCAGCGGGGCCAGCTCGCGGGCATAGGTGGTCTCATCCAGGGTGAACAGGATGACGGTCAGGTCCTTCTCATTCCCGAACCGGTCCAGCAGCGGCTTCAGCGCGGCCACATAATCGGTGCGGCTGGGAATATCGGCGCCCATGTCGCGGCCATGGCGGTCGAAGATGCCGCCATTGTGGTTGCGCACCGCGCCGGGATGGATCTGCATCACCATGCCGTCCTCGAGCGACATGCGGGCCATCTCGGTCAGCATCTGGGCGCGGAACAGCTCGGCGTCTTCGCGCGACGCGGGCCGCGCCTTGACGCGGTCGAACAGCGCCTCGGCCTCGGCGGGGGAGAGGTCTGCGGTCGCCGCCGTGGGATGGCCGTGGTCGGTGGAGGTGGCGCCGAAGCTGCGGAAATAGGCGCGGCGCAGGCGGTGGGCGTCCAGATAGCCCGACCAGGTCAGCGTGTCCTCGCCTGTGATCTCGCCGAGCTTGACGAGGTTTGCGGCAAAGCCCTCGAAATCGGGGTCCACCACCGGGTCGGGGCGATAGGCGGTGACGACGCGCCCGGTCCAGCCGCTGTCGCGGATCATGCGGTGATATTTCAGATCGTCCAGCGGGCTTTCGGTGGTGGCGATCACCTCGATGTTGAACCGCTCGAACAGCGCGCGCGGACGGAAGGCGTCGGTGGCGAGCGCGGCGGCGATCACGTCATAGGTCGCATCCGCATTGTCGGCGCACAGCCGCTCCTCGATGCCGAACAGGCTGGAGAAGGCATGGTCCAGCCACAGCCGGGTCGGGGTGCCCCGGAACAGGTGATAATGGGCCGCGAAGCGCCGCCAGATGGCGCGCGGATCGGTCTCCACCGGCCCGCCGTCGCGGCGCGGCACGCCGAGATCCTCCAGCGCCACGCCCTGGCTGTAGAGCATGCGGAACACATAATGATCCGGCACCACGAACAGGCGGGCGGGGTCCGGGACAGGGGCGTTCTCGGCATACCAGCGCGGGTCGGTATGGCCGTGGGGCGAGACGATGGGCAGGTGCGCCACCCGCTCATACAGGCGCCGGGCGATGGCCCGCACCGCCGGATCGGCGGGGAACAGGCGGTCGGGATGGAGGAGCGGCGAGCGGGCAGCGGTCATCGGGGCACTCACGCAAGCGAGGGAAGAGGGGCCGGGCCGACGGCGCCGGGCAGGTCGAAATAATCGGGATGGGCTTCGGCCAGCGCATCCACGCTCGGCAGCACCCGGTCGAGATGGCGCGCCATGGCGCTCTCGGCGGCGTCGGCGTCATGTCCGGCAATGGCATCCACGATGGCGCGGTGCTCGGCCATGACGCTGGCGCGGCGGTCGGCGGCGGGCAAGGTGAGGATGCGGCAGCGGTCCACCTGGGCCTTTTCGGCGCGCACCACGCGCCAGAGATTGGGATGGCCGGCAATCTCGGCCACCATCTGGTGGAAGTCCTCGTCCGCCTTGTGGAAATCCGCGAGCCGACCTTCCTCGTGAGCGCTCGCTTGCGTCGCGAGGCCTGAGGCGAGACGGGCGATGTCGCCGGCGCCGGCATGGCGCGCGGCCTCGCGCACGGCGGTGCGCTCCAGCGCCTGGCGGATCACCATGGCGTCGCGCACCGCGGGGCGCGAGATGCGCGAGACGAAGGTGCCGTATTGGGGGAAGATGTCGACCAAACGCTCGTCGGCGAGCTTCAGCACGGCCTCGCGCACCGGCGTCCGCGAGACACCGCAGGCGAGCGCCAGCTGCTTCTCCTGCAGCGCCGTTCCCGGCGCGATCTCCATGCCGATGATCTGCCCGCGCAACCATTCATAGATGCGCTGCGAGGCGGTGACGCCGCGCAGCTTTTCCATGAGCGGCCCGCCGGCGGCGGGAGGCCCCGCCGTTCCCCGAGCGCCACGCGCCACGTCTTCCTCCGAACCATTCTTGTTTTGCTTCCAGCACTGATATATTAGCATATCAGAAGCGTCAATGCGGCGGCCCCGTGCCGCCCTGGATGCGACAGCCCCGGCTTGAACCGGGGCGCGGGAGGAGCGACATGAGCGAACGTCTGCAAGCGGCCGCGCCGCGCACCTTGCGCCTCGGCGCGCAGGACAACGTGGCGGTGGCCCTCGACAGCCTCGCCGAAGGCGCGCACGTTTCGGGCGTCACCATCACGGCCCGCGTGCCGCGCGGCCATAAATTCGCGCTCGTCCCGATTCCCGATGGCGCGCCCATCCTGAAATTCGGACAGATCATCGGGTTTGCCGCCGGCAACATCGCGCCCGGCGCCCATGTGCATGTCCACAATGTGGTGCTGCACGATTTCGCCCGCGATTATGCCTTCTCCGCCGATGCACGCGAAGAAGTGCTGCTGCCGGAGGCCGAGCGGGCGCATTTCATGGGCTTCCGCCGGTCCAATGCCCGCACCGGCACGCGCAATTATCTCGGCATCCTGACCTCGGTGAATTGCTCGGCGTCCGTGGCGCGATTCGCGGCCCGCGAACTGGAGCGTTCCGGCGCGCTCGATGCCTTTCCCGGCATTGACGGCGTGGTGCCCATCGTCCACGGGACCGGCTGCGGCATGGCCTCCAAGGGCGAGGGCTTCGACGTGCTCTCCCGCACGCTCTGGGGCTATGCCACCCACCCCAATTTCGCCGCCGTGGTGATGGTGGGACTCGGCTGCGAGATGTTCCAGATTGCCCGCTTCAAGTCGGAATATGGGGTGGACGAGACCGACGCCTTCCGCACCCTCACCATCCAGGACGAGGGCGGGACGCGGCGCACCGTGGAGCATATTGTCGGCGCGCTGACCGAGATGCTGCCCTCGGCCGGCGCCTGGACGCGCGAGGCGCGGCCCTTGTCGGAGCTGGTCCTGGCGCTGCAATGCGGCGGGTCGGACGGCTATTCCGCCCTCACCGCCAATCCCGCGCTCGGCGTCGCCTCGGACCTTCTGGTGCGCCATGGCGGCACGTCCAGCCTCTCCGAGACGCCGGAAATCTACGGCGCCGAACACCTGCTGACGCGCCGCGCGGTCAGCCGCGCGGTGGGGGAGAAGCTGGTTGAGCGCATCAAGTGGTGGGAGGACTATACGCAGCGCAATGGCGGGGAGATGAACAACAATCCCTCGCCGGGCAA
>JASBUY010000221.1 GCA_030147645.1 Aquabacter sp.
GTGCGGGCGGGCTGCTCCAGAGTCCGGGTGGAGAGCCGCAGATAGACCGAACCGCCCGTTTCGTCCCGCAGCCAGTTGCGCACATCGGGCTCGGCATCCCCGTCGCGCTGCACATAGTCGAAGGCGAAGCCCATGATGACGGCAAGCTCGTCCACGAAGGCGGGCTCGAAAGCGGCAAGTCCATCCTGCGCCATGCCGATGAGCGGGGTGGAAATGGACTGGTGCGCGCCGCCCTCCGGCGCAAGCGTTATCCCGGAAGGCGTGGCCACAAGGATGAAGCGCGCATCCTGGTAGCAGGCATAGTTCAGCGCATCGAGGCCCCGGCAGATGAAGGGGTCATAGAGCGTGCCCACGGGAATGAGGCGCGCCCCGAACAAGGAATGTGAGAGCCCGAGCGCCGAGAGCATGAGGAACAGGTTCATCTCGGCGATGCCGAGTTCCATATGCTGGCCCGAGGGCGAAAAATCCCAGTTGAAGGTCGAGGGAATGCGCTCGCGCTTGAAGACGTCCGCCAGTGCCCGTTCCGCGAACAGGCCGCGCCGGTTGACCCACGGCCCGAGATTGGTGGAGACGGTGACATCCGGCGAAGTGGTGACGATGCGCGCCGCGAGCGCACTGTCGCCGCGTGCCAGATCCTGAAGGATCAGCCCGAATCCGGTCTGGGTCGAGAGGCTGGCATTGCGCGGCGCCTCCACTGGCGGCACCGGCAAAGCGGGCGCGGAATGGCGGCGGGTGTCCGCCTGAGCGAAGGGGACGGCCTTGAGAAAGGCCGCAAGCTGCGCCGGCGGCGTCACGAGCCCTTCAAAGGGCTCCCATTCGTGGCCTGGGCGAATATTCATCGCCGCGCGAAACGCTTCCATCTGCGTCGGCGTCATCAGGCCGGCATGATTGTCCTTGTGGCCGGCGAGCGGCAGGCCGAAGCCTTTCACCGTGTAGCAGAGGAAGCAGACCGGGCGGTCATGGTCGATGCTCTCGAAGGCGGACAGGACGCTCGGCAGGTCATGACCGCCGAGATTGGTCATCAGAGCGGAGAGCTCCGCGTCCGAGCGCGCACCGATGAGCGATGAGACCTCGCCCTGGTCCCCGAGATCGTCCATCAGGCGCTTGCGCCATGCGGCGCCGCCCTGGAAGGTCAGGGCCGAATATTCGCCGTTGGGACAATTATCGATCCAGGCCTTGAGCTTGTCGCCACCCGGCTCGCGAAACGCCGCCTGCTGCAGGGTGCCGTATTTCAGGATCACCACCTGCCAGCCCATGGATTCAAACACGCCGATGAAGCGCTCATAGAGCCCCTCACGCACAACCGCATCCAGACTCTGGCGGTTATAGTCGATGATCCACCAGGTGTTGCGCAGATCGTGCTTCCAGCCTTCCAGCAGGGCTTCGAAGACGTTGCCCTCGTCCAGTTCGGCATCGCCCACGAGCGCAATCATGCGCCCCTCGGGCTGGGACGTGAGACCGTGGGCGCGCACATAATCCTGGGCGAGGCTGGCGAACAGGGTCTGCGCCACGCCGAGCCCCACCGAGCCGGTGGAGAAATCGACGTCGTCCGCATCCTTGGTGCGGGAGGGATAGGATTGCGCGCCCTTGAAGCCACGGAACGCCTCGAGCTTTTCCCGGGTCTGATTGCCCAGAAGATATTGGATGGCGTGGAAGACCGGGCTCGCATGAGGCTTGACCGCCACGCGATCCTGCGGCCGCAAGGTGTGAAAATAGAGCGCCGTCATGATGGTGGCGAGCGAGGCGGAGGACGCTTGATGCCCGCCTACCTTGAGGCCGTCCGAGCTCTCGCGCAGATGATTGGCGTTGTGAATGGTCCAGCTCGAGAGCCACAGCGCCTTGCGCTCCAACTCGGCCAGGATTTTCAGGGTCTGCGGATCGACGGCCATGGTCGGCCTCTGCTTGAGGAACGGCGATGGGCGATCATATCTCCAACCCCGCCGCAGAAAATGCTTCAAATTCGCTGCCCCAATGGCGCGTTCGGCAAGAATGTGAAACTATCGGCGTCATTCTTGGTGGAAACATGCAGACTGACGCCATAGACCGAAAAATCCTGTCCTTGCTCCAGGACGACGGCCGCATCTCCATTTCGGACCTCGCGGGCCGTGTCGGGTTGTCGCCGTCGCCATGTTTGCGCCGGGTGCGGGCGTTGGAGGCGTCCGGGCTCATTGCCCGCTATGTGGCCGTGCTGGATCAGCGCGCGGCCGGGCTTCCGGTCAGCGTATTCGTGTCCATTAAGCTGGAACGCCAGAGAGAGGATGCGCTGGAGGCGTTTTCCGCCGCCATCCGCCGATGGCCCGAGGTTTTGGAATGCTATCTGATGACCGGACAGCGGGATTATCTGCTGCGCGTGGTGGTCGCGGATCTCGACAGCTATGAGCGCTTCCTCAAGACAAAACTGACACGGCTGGACGGCATCGCCTCCATCGAGAGCAGTTTCGCACTGGAGCAGGTGAAATATTCCAATGTGCTGCCGCTCCCCTGAGGCGTGACGCGAGATGGGAGAAAGTCAGCTTCGCGCAAGCCTCCAATGATAACGTCACCACCGTGTACGTAATTTTCTTTTCCGGATTTCCCCTCGGCCTATTTGTAGAATGCGTGCGTGACAAGGTCGGATCAGGGTCCGCGACGAAACCGAAGCGAGGCGTCTATGATCACATCCGTGAGCGCAGTCGGTAAGGTCGACGAGGCATCCGCCGTCGCCAAGCCTCAGAATGATGATTTGCGCGCCAGTCAGACGGCAGCCTCGTTCCTGCATCAGGCCCCGGCGCTCGCGCCGATCCCGCCGGTCTATGTCGGCGGCGACACGACGGTCAGTGATTTCATTTATGACGCCGCCGGTCAGGTGGACATCCCCGCCCGCCCGGTGGGCTCGGTGTCCATTCCCGGCATCGGGGTGGTGCCCGGCCTTTCCGACGACACATATTCTTCCAGCCCGGTCCGCTATGAGATCAAGGTGGGCGGCGTCCTGGTGGCGCGGGTTCACGAAAACGGCGTGGTGGTCTCGGTCGAGGGCTTCGACTTCGCCCGCATGGGTTTCCCCGCGGCTGAGGAACGGGGGCAGAGCGGCGCGCAGGTCGCGTCCAGCCGATTTGCGAAACTGACCAATTATCTGTCCGAGCTTCCGCTCGCGTTCGAGGTGACGTCCAAGTCTGCCGGCGTTCTGGCGGTCAACGAAGACGGCCAGCCCGCCTCCACCCCGCATCCGGTCGCGGTGAAAGTGCTCGAACCGGTCGCGACTCCTTTTGGCACAGTGCTTCAGGAGAGCATCCGCATCTCGCAGGGCGCCCCGTCCGCCTGACCGCCCGCCCCTACGTCGCTGCCGGCGGTTCGGGCGGCGCCTCCGCCTTGGCCGGTTCGGCGGCCGCGCTCTTGCGCCGGGGTGCCCGCTTGCGCCGGGTCGGCGTGTCATAGACGTGGAGCACCACCGAGGCGCGCGTCAGCACGGCGAACATGAGGGCCGTGGAGGATCCGAACAGCAGCATTCCGTTGGCGGCGGTGATGGGGCCGATGATGCGCCAGCGGGCGACGGCCAAAACATCCCCGTAGCCCAACGTGGTGAAATTCACGAAGGCGAAATAATAGGCCTCGCCGCTCTTCACGGCCCCCACCAGCGTATAGGCCAACGCCCAGACCCAGACCTGCAGCATGTGGGAAAAGGTGAGCACGGCGGTGGTGGCCATCATGGTGGCGGCCAGCGCCAGCACGCGATGGCGCTGGACTTCGCGGCTCGTGAGCTGTCGCATGAAGCGGACCAGCGCGACGATGACCACGCAATGCACCGCGATGTTGAGCATGCTCACGCACATCCCGTAGAGAAGCTCTACGGGTACCCAGCCGACCGAGAGCGCCGCGTTGTCCGTCATTCATCCCCCTCCCCCGCGCCCTGAGGCGGCGGACCTCGCAACTCCATAGCAAGTCCGCGAAACCTTTCCGACCGTCCCGGAGCTGGGGCGGCCGCAAAAGGCCGGATCGGCGGAACCTCCTGCCAGCCCCCGGCGATATAAATCGGGGCTGGTCTGAAAGGAGATCCGCCATGACCACGAATATGGATGCGCCACGCCACGCGCCCGTCAAACTCCAATATTGGTCGGCGTCCCATTCCGTGACCGCGCCGGAAACCTGGCCAGAGCCGTTGGAATTCGACACGCTGGAGGATGCGGTCGTCTTTGCGATGACGCAGGCTCCCGCCAATCGTGAACTGGCCTGGCTGCGGACTGCGGACGGGCGCGTCCTGAAGCCCGATCAGATCCGGCGGGCGTTCGAAATGCGCAGGACGTGATCAGGCAAACGAGGGAATATCCCGCCGCACATTGATTTAAGCGCGTCCTCGTGTATTTTTGCGCCGCAAAATTGACCTGGAGCGGACCTGAGCTGAATCGGGCCCGCCTTTTGCCGCTGGAATCCCATGAAGCTGCGCAACATCGCCATCATCGCCCACGTCGACCACGGCAAGACCACCTTGGTGGACGAGTTGCTGAAGCAGTCCGGCGCCTTCCGCGAAAACCAGCGCGTCGCAGAACGCGTCATGGATTCCAACGATCTGGAAAAGGAACGCGGCATCACCATTCTCGCCAAGGCGACCTCGGTGGTGTGGAAGGACACGCGTATCAATATCGTCGACACCCCCGGCCACGCCGATTTCGGCGGCGAGGTGGAGCGCATCCTGAACATGGTGGACGGCGCAATCGTGCTGGTGGACGCCGCCGAAGGCCCGATGCCGCAGACCAAGTTCGTCGTCGGCAAGGCGCTCAAGATCGGCTTGAAGCCCATCGTCGCCATCAACAAGGTGGATCGCTCGGACGCGCGGGCGACCGAAGTCATCAATGAGGTGTTCGATCTGTTCGCGGCGCTCGATGCCACCGACGAACAGCTCGACTTCCCCATCCTTTACGGCTCCGGCCGCAATGGCTGGATGGCGGATGCGCCCGAAGGTCCCCAGGACC
>JASBUY010000233.1 GCA_030147645.1 Aquabacter sp.
CGATGCGGAAAAAGCGCTGGAGCGCGCCGCGACGCCGTGACCGGTTCGCGCCGCGCCCCATGCTCTAATGGATGAGATTTCGCAGGCGCGGTGATGCAGGCCGAGCGCTCGGCCCGCCGCGCCAAAAGACCCGGTAGGACCATGGACGTCGACGCCCTCATTTCCGATTTTGAACTGCTCGACGACTGGGAAGACCGCTATCGCTACGTGATCGAGCTCGGCCGCGCGCTGCCGCCCTTCCCGGACGCCGAGCGCACCGAGGCGAACAAGGTGCAGGGCTGCGCAAGCCAGGTGTGGCTGGTGTCGCACCACAGGCCCGGCCCCAATGGCGGAACCTTGGAATTCGAGGGCGATTCCGACGCCCATATCGTGCGCGGCCTGGTGGCGGTGCTTCTGAAGCTGATGAGCGGCCGCCCGCCCAAGGACATTCTGGCCACCGATGCCCTGGGCGTGTTCCACCGCATCGGCCTTGAGGGGCATCTCACCCCCCAGCGCTCCAACGGGCTCGCCTCCATGGTGGCCCGCATCCGAGCCGATGCGGAAAAAGCGCTGGAGCGCGCCGCGACGCCGTGACCGGTTCGCGCCGCGCCCCGGGCGGGCTCGTGCGTCAGGCGGTGCGATAGGTGCGCGGATCGGGGCCGAACCGGTTCGGGCCCACCGTTCCGGCCAGCACATTGAAGATGAACAGCACGATGATGCCGATGCCGGTGAAGGCCAGGAGCACCCACCAGCCGGTGCGGTCGATGTCGTGCAGGCGCCGAATCCCGATGGCGAGGCTCGGGATGAAATGGACCAGCGACGCGATAGCCGAGATCGGACCGCCTTCCGCCATTTGAGTCCCGAAAGCGAGGGAATCCAGCACGCAGGCAATGGCGACGATGATGAAATAGAACAGGGTATAGAGCCAGAAGCCCGCGCGACTGGTGCGGCCGGTGAAGGTCGCATAGTGGCGCATGGCGTCGAGATACGCATTCATGGTCCGAGCCCCCA
Organism: Aquabacter sp.; assembly: GCA_030147645.1. Lineage (GTDB taxonomy): Bacteria > Pseudomonadota > Alphaproteobacteria > Rhizobiales > Xanthobacteraceae > Aquabacter. The sequence continues at coordinate 991 of JASBUY010000233.1, forward strand.
GACAGGTGAGTCCCCGCGCGACTATCGCGCGGAGATCAAGCGCCGTCACGCCCCTGGTGCGTCGCGTGTCGCGTCACTCCGTCGCCGTAGCGCGCCAGGCGCGGGTGCGGGCCGAGGCTTTGCCCTCGGCGCTGTTGGCGAGCCCGTAATGGACCGCGAGCCGGTCAAGGCCGAGCCCAAGCACCACCTTGCCGGCGCGCGGCGGCCAGGATCGCTCCCGCTCCACCTCTTCGAGGCCTTTGAGGAAACAGCAGACATCCAGCAGCACGCCGGAGAGTTCCGGCCCCACGGCGGACAGTGCCGCCTGAACGCGGCCGCGCGCCGCCATCACCATGTCCGAGAAGGCCTCCGGTCCGCCCGCACCGCCCCCGGCGGGCGACCAGTTCGTCGTCACGCGCGGCGTCAGCCCGGCGCGGGTGAAATCAAGCCGCAGCCGCTCGCCCGCCAGCAATTGGGCGGCATCGATCAAGGGCCGTCCGTCCCGCCCCTTGCGGGTCGCGAGCCAGCCGAGTGGGCTTTCGGCAAGGTCCAGTTCCAGCGGCGCGCCGTCCGGACCTTGCACGATGAGCGTTTGAGCGCGCCGCCCTGCCAGCGGGCGCGCAGGAGGGCTTGGGGTTCGGCGGGAAGCGGCCTTCATTGCAGGATTTCCCCGGTGACACCGCCCGCCAGCGCTTCCAGGCGCGCCAAGTGCCGGTCGAGCCGGGCATCGTCGCGCAGCGCCTCGATGCGCCGGATGCCGTAGGCGACCGAACTGGGGTGGCAGGCCGCGCGGCGCGCCAGTTCGCGCTGGGTCACGCCGCACGCCACATGCGCCAGATAGAAGCCGAGATGGCGGACAAAGCAGTCGGCGCTGCGACCGCAGACCGCCTGCGGATGAAGGCGCGCCCAATCCAGCGCCAGCAGATGGCAAGACTCCAGCGCGCCCCACGGCGGCGGCGAAGAGGCATGCGGCACGGCGCGCGGCTCGGCAGGGACTGGCAGGAGGGACATGGGCAGCTCCGATATGGATATTTTCCTATATCACAACCGAAGATGTCGGCAATCAATCCCAAACAACGTTCTAATCGGAAATTTTTCTTAGGACCTTTATCCGGCACCCCTCCGCGCGGGGCGATACTGGCGGCTTCTCACCGGGAGCCAAGCCATGACCCGTCATCGATCCTCTGCCCGGCGCCCCGCGCCATCCGGACGCGCTGCGCGCATCCGGGCCTTCTGCGCCGGCGGGCGCGAGGCGGACATTGCCGCCCGCCTGCCGGGGCTCACCACCTTCCTTCAGGATGATCCCGAGAGCCTGCGGGCAGCGCTGCGGGCGGTGCGCAAGGCCCGTCTCCAGGCCCCTCCGACCTATGACGCCGTGCGCCACGCGGCGCTTCTGCGCCTACTCAAGCAAACGGCGCCGTCCCGGGGGACGGCGCCGTGCGCAAAGATCAAGAAAAGACCCAGCAGAAGCTAAACAAGACCGGGCCGAGGCCGTCAGCCTTGCGCTGTCACACATCCCCGGATCGGCGCTGTTTCACGACAGCGCCGGAGCCGGAGTCGCGATCAGCGGCGGCGACGGCGCTGCTGGCCGAGGCCCATCTGCTTGGCAAGCTCCGAACGGGCCGCCGCATAATTGGGAGCCACCATCGGATAGTCGGCCGGCAGGCCCCACTTCTCGCGATACTGCTCGGGGCTCATATTGTACTGCGTGCGCAGGTGGCGCTTCAGCGACTTGAACTTCTTCCCGTCTTCCAGGCAGATGATGTAGTCGGGCGTCACCGACTTCTTCAGCGGCACGGCGGGCTTCAGCGGCTCGGGCGCCGGCTCGGCCTCGCCCTTGGACACCCGCGTCAGCGCCGCATGCACTTCATTGATGAGGCTCGGCAGATCGGCCGCCGCGACCGAATTGTTGCTGACGTAAGCAGAGACGATGTCCGCAGCCAGCTCGATATAGGTGGTCGATTCCGTGGATTCGCTCATGGCACTTTCTTCTGGTTGGGAACGAAATTCGCAGTGGTCCGACGGATAGAAGCCGGCATTCGG
>JASBUY010000237.1 GCA_030147645.1 Aquabacter sp.
CGTCCTGATGTTAGGCCCCGTCCGCCCAGGCGGAGCGGCTCCCGTAGGAGCGGGGGCAGGGAAGCGGCGCGGACCGCCAAGGTCCCGTCATGGCGCCTAGTCGAGCGCCACGCGGACGAAGCGCCCGCGCTGCATGCTGTAGAAGGGCACGGGCAGCGCCCGGTGGAAACCGGCGTCGAGCCGCGCTCGCAATTCTTCGAGAATGACCCGGGTGATGGTCGGCAGATTCGCCTTCTCGGTCTCCGCGAAGGTCAGCCAGCGCGTTTCGATCAATTCGGAGGAGGGACCGACCATGCCCTCGATGGTCTTGCAGATCGCGCCCGCATCGGCGGCGAAGAAGCGGGTGTCGAAGCGCTTCGGCCGGCGGGGTGGGGTAATCGCGCGGAACACGAAGGTCAGGGTTTCGAGATCCGGAAAGACCCCCTGCTCGGCGAAGGGCTGCCAGGACTCCGCCGGCGCTTCGGGCGCGCCCGCATCCGTGGTGCCCACCATCAGACCCGTCTCTTCGTAAAGCTCGCGGATGGCGGCTGCCGCCAGTGCCCGGCCGCGCGTCACCGAAGCGCGGGTCACGTGGGACTGGATGCGCCGCTCGCTGTCCGCGTCGAGCACGCCATGCACCGGCATGGACTTGTCGGTCGGCTCCACCCGTCCGCCCGGAAAGACGAACACGTTGGGCATGAAGCGATGCCCGGGATGGCGCAGGCCCATGAGGACGCGCGGCTGCTTGCCGCTGCGATCCAGCAGGATGAGCGATGCGGCATCCTTCGGGCGGGTATTGGGCGAGCTCTGGTCGCGCTCGGCTTGGGTGAGACGGTCGACGAAATTGGTCATGGCGCCTTTGGCCGCGCGGCCGGTGGGATGGGCTCGTGTTCCGGGCTGCGAGGATCAAAGCCGTGCATGCGCAGCGCCCATTGAAGCCCCACAAGGGCGCCCTTTATGGGCGGGAGCAGCGCAAGGCTCAAGAGCAAGGTGAGGGGAAGGAAGACAGCGAGGTGGATCCAGACCTCAGGACGAAACGCTTCTTCCACCAAAACCAGCAAGGGAACCACGATATGGCCGACGATCATGATCGTCACATAAGGCGGCGCATCGTCCGCCCGGTGATGGTGCAGGTGTTCCCCGCAGACCGGGCAGGCATCGGCGACTTTGAGGTATGACGGGAACATCCGGCCCCGGCCGCATTTCGGGCAGCGGCACATCATGCCGCGCATCATCGCGTTGCCCGGCGCGCGGGGCGCGCCGTCGTCGAGGCCCATCATGACTTCGTCCGTCCCTTGCTTCGAGGCGGAGCGCTCCGGCCGGGACCGGAGCGCTTCGCCTTGGGAAAGTCCCCCTTTGCGGGGACGCGGCCGGCCCGTTGCGGACGCCGCCCGCCTCCTAGATAGGCACCCTCGGACAGAAGCTCAAATCGCAGCGCCCCCGCCACCGGGGCGGTCTCGACCAGGCGCACCTCGACCCGGTCGCCGATGCGATGCATCTCTCCCGTGCGATCCCCGATCAGCGCCTGCTTCGTCTCATCGAAGCGGTAATAGTCCGCGCCCAGGGTGGAGGCCGGTACGAAGCCGTCCGCGCCCGTCTCCTCCAGCGCCACGAACAGCCCCGCGCGGGTGGCGCCGGAAATGCGCGCCGCGAAGGTCGCGCCGATTTGATCCGCAAGATGATGGGCGATGAGCCGGTCCACGGTCTCCCGCTCCGCCGCCATGGCCCGCCGCTCGGTGACGGAATGGCCGCCGCCACCTCCGCGAGATGGTCGGAGGTGGTCTCTTCCGGCAAGCCGTCGCTGCCGACGCCGAGGGCGCGCACCAGGCCGCGATGGACGATGAGGTCCGAATAGCGGCGGATAGGCGAGGTGAAATGTGCATAGCGGCGCAGGTTCAGGCCGAAGTGCCCATAATTGTCCGAGGCATATTCCGCCTGCGACTGGCTGCGCAGGATCACCTGATTGACCAGCGGCGCCACGTCCGTGCCCACCACCTGTTCCAGGATGCGGTTGAAGACCGAGGGGCGCACGGTGTCGCTTTTGACCAGCTTGATGTCGAGGGTCTGGAGGAAGGTCCGCAGATTGGACAGCTTCTCCAAGGTCGGGCCGTCGTGCACGCGGTAGATCAGCGGGGTGCGCTTTTCCTCCAGCGTCTCCGCCGCCGCCACATTGGCGAGGATCATGAATTCCTCGATAAGCCGGTGGGCATCGAGCCGCGCCGGCACCACCACCCGGTCCACAGTGCCATCCGGCTTCAGGACCAGCTTGCGCTCCGGCAGATCGATATCCAGCGGCTGGCGCGCATCCCGCGCCTTCTTTACGCAGGCATAGGCGGCGTAAAGCGGCTTCAGGATTGTTTCCAGCAGCGGCGCCGTGGTCTCGTCCGCGTGGCCGTCGATGGCCGCCTGAGCCTGGGCATAGGCGAGTTTCGCGGCCGAGCGCATGAGGATGCGGTGGAAGCTGTGCCGCTTCTTGCGTCCATCGGCGCCGATGACCATACGCACGGCCAGCGCCGGACGGTCTTCCAGAGGGCGCAGCGAGCAGAGGTCGTTTGAAATGCGCTCGGGCAGCATGGGGACGACCCGATCGGGAAAATAGACCGAGTTGCCGCGCAGCAGTGCCTCGCGGTCCAGCGCCGAGCCGGGCCGGACATAAGCCGCGACGTCCGCGATCGCCACGCTCACGATGAAGCCGCCCGGATTGGCGGGATCCGCGTCGGGCTCCGCATAGACGGCGTCGTCATGATCCTTGGCGTCCGGCGGATCGATGGTGACCAGCGGCAGGTCGCGCCAGTCCTCCCGCCCCTTGGCGGCGGCGGGCCGCGCCTTTTCGGCCTCGGCGAGCACGGCTTCGGGGAAGACGTGCGGAATGCCGTGGGCATGGATGGCCACCAGGGACACGGCTTTCTCGCTCGACAGCGAGCCGAGCCGCTCCTTCACCCGCGCGGTGGGAAGGCCGAAGACGCGCTGGCGCATCAGTTCGACGGCGACCAGATCGCCGTCCTGCGCTTCCATCTCGGCGCCCTGCGGGACCTGCAGTTCGCGGCCGAGATTCTTCTTGTCGATGGGAATGATCCGGCCGCCGCCATGGGGCGCGGCGCGGAAGATGCCCAATTGCTGGCGGCGCGCCTTCTCGATGACCTTGATGACGCGCCCGACCTGATGGCCGTCCTGCGGATCTCCCATGCGCAGCAGCACACGGTCCGAAAGCCCGGGCGCCGGGCCCTGGGCGCGGCGCGGCACCTCCACCAGGATCGCGGGCGCCTCGCCATGGGCTTCGTCCCATTCCACGGGACTCGCGACAAAGTCCCCGTCGGCATTGCGGCTGACGATGTCCGCAAGAACAACGCCGGGCAGGGCGCCCGGCACATGAACTTTGCGGCCTCGACGCTCAAGCGCGCCGTCATCGCCGAGATCGCGCATCAAGGTGCGCAATTCCGCTTTCTGGTCGGCCCGCAGTCCAAAGGCACGCGCGATATCGCGCTTGGTCACGTTGCCGCCCTGCGAGGCGACGAATGCAAGCAGCTCGTCGCGGGTCGGCAGGCGGCCGTTTTCCAAAATCTGAGGCGCGACGGGCGCGATCGGCCGGCCCGTGCGTCGGGGCGCAGAGGCGGTCGTATGCGAGCGACGCGGAGGGGAAATGCGCTTTGCCAAGATTCGATCTTCCGTTGCGATGAAGCTAGCCGAGGCGGGCGCGAGGAGCGAGTCGCATGCGGTGGCTGGAGAATTAGTCAGGTTGCCTTATATTGTGGTTCGTTCCGCCGCGTCATTGGCGGTGCGCGTTCCAGAAATGAGGCTCATTCATGAGCGGCGTCTCCGAGGCACAGGCTGCGTCCACCGCCCCTGCCTCCTTCAGCCACAGTGAAATCCTGTCGGTCATTTTCGGACTGATGCTCGCCATGTTCCTGGCAGCGCTCGATCAGACCATCGTCGCCACGGCGCTCCCCACCATCGGCGAGGACCTTGGCGACGTTGAGAATCTCGCCTGGATCGTGACTGCCTATCTCCTGGCTTCGACCACCGTCACGCCGCTTTATGGGAAGCTGAGCGACATTCATGGCCGCGGCGTGGTGCTGCTGGTGGCTATCACGCTCTTCTCGCTGGGATCGGTGGCCTGCGCGCTGTCGCCCAACATGCTGACGCTCATTCTCGCGCGCGGGCTCCAGGGGCTTGGCGGGGGCGGTCTTATCTCGCTGGCCCAGACCATCATCGCCGACATAATCTCGCCGCGCGAGCGGGGGCGCTATCAAGCCTATTTTGCCAGCGTGTTCGCGGTGGCGAGCATTGCCGGCCCGCTGGTGGGCGGCGTCTTCGCGCAGCATCTGCACTGGTCGCTGATCTTCTGGATCAATCTGCCCCTGGGGCTCGCGGCGTTCCTCGTCATGCGCCGGCAATTGCCGCGCCTGCCGCGTCATGGGCGGCCGCACAAGCTGGATTTGCTCGGCTGCGTGCTCATGGTCCTGTCCTCGACCGCGCTGCTGCTTGCCTTGTCCTGGGGCGGCGTGCGCTTTGCCTGGACGAGCCTGGAAAGCTTGGGTCTTCTCGCCCTGTCTTCGGTCGCCGGCGTCCTGTTCATCTGGCGGATGCGAACCGCGAAGGAACCCTTTCTCCCGCTCACCCTTCTGGCGCATCCGGTGGTGGGCAATTCCACCGGCGCGGTCTGCTTCGTCTATGGGACCATGATTTCGCTCACCATCATGACCCCGCTTTATTACGAACTGGGGCGGGGCCTTTCGGCCAGCGAGGCCGGGTTTGCGCTGATGCCCCAAATGGCCTGCACCGTGATCGGGGCGACGCTGGGCGGGCAGGCGCTGTCCCGCTTCACGCATTACAAGCGCCCGACCCTGTTGGGCCTTGCGGTGGGCGCGGCGGCGCTCCTGCTTGTCGCCCGCCTGCCCGATGGCGCACCGCTCTGGCTGGAAGTTGTCCTGTTCAGCCTCGCCGGCATCGGCATGGGCATTCTCTTCCCCGTGTCCACCGTCACCATCCAGAACGCCGTGCCGGTTCACCAGATGGGTACCGCGACGGGCGGGGCGAACTTCTTCCGGGCGCTGGGCGCAGCCATCATGGTGGCGGCGCTCGGCGCCGTATTCGCTGCGGCGCTCGGCGCGAGCGAATTGGGTGATGTGGCAAAACTCGCAGCCGAGGCTGGGACGGCGCGGCTGCGGGACGCCTTCTCCGCCGTCTTCGCGGCCTCGGGACTGGCTCTGGCGTGTGGGTTCGTCTTTCTGGCGCGCATGCAGGAATTGCCGCTGCGCGCCAGCGTTCGGGAGCAGGCCGAGAGCGTTCCCCTGGATTGACCAGGCAGCGGGGCTCAGCCCGCCGCCTTCGCCCCCTTCGCCTTGGCACCAGGGGATTTCGCGCTGCTGGTTTTGGCCTTTGCGGTGGTCTTGCTCGCGGCCTTGGCCTTTGGCGCCGCCTTCGACTTTGCGCGGGATGCGGGCTTGGCTTCGCCGTCGCCGCTCGCCGCGGCGGTCTTTCCCTTAGCCTTGCCCTTGGCGGCTGGCATGGTGGCGGCCTTGGCGTCGATCAGGCCGATGGCCTGTTCAAGCGTGAGGGAATCCGGGTCCATGGATTTTGGCAGGGTCGCATTGACCTTGCCGTGATTGACGTAAGGCCCGAACCGCCCCGCGCGCACCGTGATGGATCCGCCCGAGGGATGGTCGCCCAGTGCCCGGCCGGCGGAGGCCGCGCCCCGCCCACCTTTGGACTGTTTCTCGGCCAGAAGCACCACGGCCCGGTTGAGGCCGATGGTGAGAACATCGTCGCCCTTGTCCAGATTGGCGTAGACCTTGCCGTGCTGGATATAGGGGCCGAACCGTCCAATGCCGGCGAGGATCTGCTGCCCATCCTCGGGATGGGTGCCGATGGGGCGGGGCAGCGAGAGCAGCGCCAGGGCGGTCTCCAGGTCCACATCGGCGGGGGCGAGCCCCTTGGGCAGGCTGGAGCGCTTGGGTTTTTCGCCGTTTTCCGCTTCGCCGAGCTGAAGATAGGCGCCGAACCGCCCGTCGCGCAGCGTCACTTCGAGGCCGGTGGCGGGATCGGTGCCGAGCCGGCGCACGCCATCGCCCTCGGGAGAGCCCTCGCCGCCGCTGAGCGGGCGGGTGTAGCGGCATTCAGGATAGTTCGAGCAGCCGATAAAGGCGCCAAACTTGCCCATCTTCAGCGACAGACGTCCCGTGCTGCAGGTGGGGCAGGTGCGCGGATTGGACCCGTCCGTGGCGGGTGGGAAGATGTGCGCTGTGAGCATCTCGTCCAGGGCGTCGAGCACCTGGGAGACGCGCAGATCCTTCGTTGCTTCCACCGCGAGGGTGAAGTCGCTCCAGAAGTCGCGCAGCACCTGCTTCCAGTCGATCTCGTCGGCCGAGATCTGGTCCAGCTTCTCTTCGAGGTCCGCCGTGAAATCATATTCCACATAGCGCGTGAAGAAGCTTTGGAGGAAGGCCGTGACGAGGCGCCCCTTGTCCTCGGGAACGAGGCGCTTCTTCTCCAGCTTCACATATTCGCGGTCTCGCAGCACGGCGAGCACGGCGGCATAGGTGGAGGGCCGGCCGATGCCGAGCTCTTCCATCCGCTTCACGAGCGAGGCTTCCGAATAGCGCGGCGGCGGCTCGGTGAAATGCTGGGTGGTGACGATGTCGCGGCGCGCCAGTGCCTCGCCCGCGCTCATGGCGGGAAGGCGGCGGCCCTCTTCGTCCTCGTCCTCGTCGTCCCGGCCTTCGCGATAAAGGGTCAGGAAGCCGTCGAATTTCACGACGGTCCCCGTGGCCGTCAGTTCCAGGGCGCGGCCGCCGGCATGGGCGCGGATATCGGCGGTGGTGCGCTCCAGTTCCGCCGATTCCATCTGGCTCGCCACGGTGCGGGTCCAGATCAGATCGTAGAGGCGGGCCTGTTCGGGATCGAGATGGCGCGCCACGGAGGCCGGCGTGCGGCTCGGATCGGTGGGGCGGATCGCCTCGTGGGCTTCCTGCGCGTTCTTAGCCTTGGTGGTGTATTTGCGCGGAACGCCGGGCAGATAGCGCTCGCCGAACTGTGCCCCGATGGCGCGCCGGGTTGCGGCCACCGCTTCGGGCGCCATGTCGACGCCGTCGGTTCGCATATAGGTGATGAGGCCCACCGTTTCCCCGCCCACATCCACGCCTTCATAGAGGCGCTGGGCGAGCTGCATGGTGCGGGCCGGCGCAAGGCCGAGCTTGCGGCTTGCTTCCTGCTGGAGGGTCGAGGTGGTGAAGGGCGGCTGCGGGTGGCGCCGCATCGGCTTCGCCTCGACGCTCGCAACCGTGAAGTCCGCGGCGTTCAGCGCCGCGCGGAAAGCCGCCGCCTCGTCCGCCGTTCCCACCGAGAGGCGGGTGATCTTCTTGCCGTCGGCCCCCGACAGACGCGCCTCGAAGGCATCGCCGCGCGGCGTCGCCAGTTGCGCGACGATGGACCAGTATTCGCGGGCGACGAAGGTCTCGATCTCGCGTTCCCGGTCGCAGACGAGGCGCAGCGCCACCGACTGGACGCGACCCGCCGAGCGCGCGCCGGGCAGCTTGCGCCACAGGACCGGCGACAGGGTGAAGCCGACCAGATAGTCCAAGGCGCGGCGGGCGAGATAGGCATCCACCAGGGCGACGTCGATGGCGCGCGGCGCGCGCATCGCATCCAGCACCGCCTGCTTGGTGATCGCGTTGAACACGACGCGCTCGACCTTCTGGTCCTTGAGCGCCTTCTTGTCCTTGAGGATTTCCAGGACGTGCCAGGAGATGGCCTCGCCCTCGCGATCCGGGTCGGTGGCGAGGATCAGCCCATCGGCCTTCTTAACCGCCTGGGCGATCTCATTCAGGCGCTTCTGCGCCTTGGGATCCACCTCCCATAGCATCCGGAAGTCGGCATCGGGATCGACCGAGCCATCCTTGGACGGGAGATCGCGGACATGCCCGTACGAGGCGATGACCTCATAATCCGGACCGAGATATTTATTGATCGTCTTCGCCTTGGCAGGCGATTCGACGATGACGACCTGCATCGCGAAGTGTCTCATGAGAACGCCGCGGCCCCTCGCGGCGCCGGCAACATGGGGTGGGACGGCGCGGCTGTCAAATCCGTGTGCAGACCGCAGGTTATCCGGTCACATTCCAAAAATGCAACCAAGGGTAGCTTGATAAAATGTGAACAACCTAGAGGATCGGATCCGGTGTCGTTGTGTCAGGGAGCGGGTGGATGGCGCGTGGGTCCGATCCGAAACCAGGTTCGGAGATGGTGGAGTTTGCTGCCTATGTGGCCGCGCTGACAGCGGAATTGTCCCGCCTCGCGCGCGCCCATCGGCTCGGGACCCTCGCTTATCTTCTGGACATGACGCGCCTGGAGGCGCGCGCCCTGTCCAATGGTGCCGGCCCGCCGGAGCCCCCCTCCGGCTGAGCGACGTGTCGGCCACGCACCGTCAAGACAAAAGAGAGACGGCGCCGCCCGCATGGCGCTCTAGCCGTCCAGCAAGATCCAATTCCAACAGCACGATCTGCACCTCCGAAGCGTCCGCGCCCGCGAGCCGCACGATATCGTCGGGATAAGTGGGGACGGGTCCGAGCAGTTCAATGATGCGTGCCCGCGCATCGTCGCTGGGTTCGCCCCGCGACGACGGCGGCTTCGGTGCTTCGAGATCGCCGGTCGGCACATGAAGCAGCAGCGGGGAGAGGGCGTCGAGCACGTCGCTCGCCTCCGTCACCAAGGTCGCACCGGATTTCAGAAGCTTGTTCGTTCCTCCCGCGCGCGGATCGAGCGGAGAGCCGGGGACGGCGAACACCTCCCGGCCTTGCTCGGCCGCAAGGCGCGCGGTGATCAACGACCCTGAGCGCTCCGCCGCCTCGACCACCACAACGCCGAGGGACATGCCCGAGACCAGACGGTTGCGGCGGGGAAAATCGCGGGCGCGAGGCTCCCAGAAGAGCGGCATCTCGGAAACCAACGCGCCCTTTTCCGCCATTTCCTCGATCAGAGGGATGTTTTCAGGCGGATAAGGTCGCGCCAGTCCCCCCGCGAAAACCCCGATCGTGCCGAGCTCCAGCGCCGCCGCATGGGCCGCAGCATCAATGCCGCGCGCAAGGCCGGACACGATGGCGTATCCACCCTGGGCGACCTCGCGCGCCAGACGCTGGGCCATGGTGCGTCCCGCTGCGGAGGCATTGCGCGCGCCAACAATCGCGACCTTGGGGGCCGCGAGCAGCGCGCCCGCGCCCCGCACCGCGAGAACCGGCGGGGCATCGTCCAGCACGCGGAGCGCGGGCGGGTAGTCGCCGTCTCCGCTCACCACGAGCCGCCCGCCCATTTTGGCGAGGGCGGCCATTTCCGTCTCGGCCTCCGCGCGGCTCGGAATGGAGGGCGGGGCGCCGCGGCCGCCACGTCGGGCGAGCTCAGGCAAAGCATCCAGCGCCGCGGATGCGGAACCGAATTGATTGATCAGCGCGCGGAAGGTGCGGGGGCCGACTTGTTCGGAGCGGATCAGGCGCAGCCAATCGAGGCGCTGGGCGTCGGTGAGCCGGGCGCCGCGCGGAGTCATGGCGCGGACGGGCCGTCCGGCGCGGATTTGGCGCCGTTGCGCCCTTCTGTTACTGCAAGCAGCCGCTTGATATTGGCTCGGTGCTTGATCCAGTGCAGCAGGGCGAGCACGGTGAGGAACATCGCTGCCAAAGTGTCCCCCATCAAGGCCGCGCCCACGGGCGTTGCGACCGATGCGACCAGAGCCGACAGGGACGAATAGCGCGTGAGCGCCGCGACCGCGATCCAGCACACCGCGAAGATGACGGCGCTGGGCCAGGACAGGGCGATGGCGATGCCGAGGAAGGTGGCGACGCCCTTTCCGCCCTTGAATTTCAGCCAGACCGGCCAGAGATGGCCGGCGAATGCGCCGAGGCCGGCCACCATGGCCGCTTCCTCGCCGAACAAATATTGCGCCACGAGCACCGCCACCGTGCCTTTCAGGGCATCGCCCAAAAGGGTGGCCGCCGCGAGATCCTTGCGGCCGGTGCGCAGCACGTTGGTGGCGCCGATATTGCCGGAGCCGATGGTGCGGATGTCGGCGGTGCCCGCAAGGCGGGTGATGAGAATGCCGAAAGGGATCGAACCGAGCACATAGCC